>CAZMPP010000059.1:0-11579 GCA_964568035.1 uncultured bacterium | reverse complement strand
ACGGGCCTACGCTCTACGTAGCGGGACTCGTTCAATGGTATAAGAGCGGCAGGTACTTGGCTTTGGGCGACCAGGAATGCGGCGGCATTCCCTCGGCCTGCATCTACTTCGTGACCATCTCCGGATCGACTGGGAACATCACGGGCGGCACGTCCGTAACGACGTACAATGGCAACCCGGTCTGCGATCTCGCCGAAGGCGCCATCGCGGCCAACGGGGAGCGCTATGTCGCCGGCGCCGACTACGAATCGTGCGGTTACACACCAATCACCGCAAACCGCTGGCCCTACCCAGCCGGCGGCCCACCAACAAACTACAACAACACCACCTCAACCTTCATAGAACCCCTAGGCGCCGCCGTAAGCACGAAGTAACGTTTCGTTGTCATCCTGAGCGGAGGCCCCTGAGCCTGTCGAAGGGGCCGGAGTCGAAGGACGCGCGAGTGTGTGTCATCCTGAGCCCGTCGAAGGATGACACGAATCTCACCCCAAGCACATCAAAACAGCGCCATCCTTCGACTCGCTGCGCTCGCTCAGGATTCGCGCACAGGCCCGTCCTTCGACTTCGCGCCACTGCGTGGCGCTTCGCTCAGGATGACAAAACGCGTTAGCCAAAACGCCCGGTGATGTAATCCTCGGTTCGGCGGTCGGACGGTTTGGTGAAGAGCTTGGCGGTTTCGTCGACTTCGATGAGACGGCCGACGCCGGTTTCGTCGGCCAGCATGAAGGCCGTGCAGTCGGAGACGCGCGCCGCCTGCTGCATGTTGTGCGTGACGGCGACGATGGTGAACTCTTCGGTTAGTGACGACATCAGCTCTTCGATGACGGCGGTGGCGATCGGATCGAGCGACGCCGTCGGTTCGTCCATCAGCAAAACGTCGGGTTGCGCGGCCACCGCGCGCGCGATGCAGAGGCGCTGCTGTTGGCCGCCCGAGAGCCGCAGCGGGCTCGTCTTGAGCTTATCCTTGACCTCGTCCCAGAGCGCCGCCGAGCGCAGCGCGCGCTCCGCTACCTCGAGCTTCTCGCGCCGGCCCACACCGCGTCCGGCACAGGCTAGCGTGTTATCGAGGATCGAGAGCGTGGGAAATGGGTTGGGCCGCTGAAAAACCATGCCGATGCGACGGCGAATCGACATCGGGTCGATGCCGGCGGCGTAAATGTCCTGCCCGTCGAGCAGCACGCGTCCCTCGACCTGCGCGTCGAACGCCACTTCGTGAATTCGATTGAGGCAACGCAGCATCGTCGTCTTCCCGCAGCCCGACGGTCCGATGAGCGCGGTCACGGCCTTGCGGCGGAAGCCAATGGTGACGTTGCCGACGGCTTTGTTACTGCCGTAATATGCGCTGAGATCGTCGGCGGCCAGGACGCTCTCGGCCAAGGCCGCCATCGCAGCCGTCATGCTTCGAGGTCCCGCGTCGCGCGGCGCAGCATCAGCCGCGCACCCAAGCTCAAGATCAGCACGGCAAGGATCAGCAAGAGTGCGCCGCCCCATGCCTGCGTCTGCCACTCCGGATACGGCGAGATCGCATAAGTGAAGACCTGCAGCGCAAGCACGGCCATCGGCTGATTCGGATTTGCCTGCCAGAACTGGCTTCCGAAGGCGGTAAACAACAGCGGCGCCGTTTCGCCGACGACGCGTGCGATCGCCAGCAGCAGCGCCGTGATGATCGCCGGCATCGCCGTCGGCAGCACGATGTACATCGTGGCGCGGAAGTTCGACATTCCCAACGCCAGCGCACCCTCGCGAACCGTCTGCGGCACCGAGCGTATCGCTTGTTCCGACGTGCGCACCAAGAGCGGCAGCATCAACATCATGAAGGCGAACGAGGCCGAGAACGCCGAGAAGTGCTTAAGCGGCGCGACGAGTACGGCATACGCGAACAACCCAATGGCGATGCTCGGCACACCCGAGAGCACGTCGGAGAGAAAGCGCAGCCCCTCGGGAATCGGTCCGCGGCCGAACAGCGCGAGGTAAATTCCGGTCAGGAGGCCGAGCGGAACAGCCATCGCCGTCGCGAGGCCGATAATGATGAGCGTACCCAGGATGCCGTTTCCGACGCCGCCGCCCGGCACGCCGATGGGGTGGGGAAGCTGCGTGAGAAAGTTCCAGTTGATAGCGCGCGCGCCCTGAACCACGACGTAGGCAAGGATGACCAGCAACACACCCGCGGCCAGCCCCGCGCAGCACAGCGCGAGCGTGGTTCCGAGCGAAGCGAAAATGCGCCGCCGGCGCAAGCTGCGGTAGCGCGGCAGTAGTTCGCGTTCGCTCGGACTCGTCGTCGCCGTCACGGCCTAGGTCCGCTCCGAGCCGCGGACGCTCCAAATCATGAGCCGCGCCAGCGCGTTGACGACGATGCTCACGAAGAAGAGAATCAAACCGAGCTCGATCAGCGCGCTGATATAAATACTGGTCGTCGCCTCGGTAAACTCGTTGGCGATGACGCTGGCCAGCGTGTACGACGGCGCGAAGAGCGACGACGAAATTTCCGGCCGGTTGCCGATGACCATCGTCACCGCGATGGTTTCGCCCAGCGCCCGCCCCAGCGCCAGCACGCACGCGCCGAAGATGCCGACCCGCGCCGCCGGAAGCACCACGCGAATCGCCGTTTCCCATCGCGTCGTACCGAGTGCCATCGAGGCTTCGCGTAGGTCGCGAGGAATTGCCGCGATCACGTCGCGCGAAATCGCCGTGACCGTCGGTACGATCATCAAAGCGAGGATGATGCCGGCCGTCAGTAATCCGACGCCGTAAATCGGTCCCGAAAAGAGCGGCGTCCAGCCCAGAAACTTTTGCAGCACCGGCCCGATGGCCGTGCGCACGAACGGCGAGAGAACGAAGAGGCCCCACAGTCCGTACACGACGCTGGGCACCGCCGCGAGCAGCTCGATCATGAACGAAAGCGGCGTGGCCAGCCATCGCGGCGCGAAATCGGCCAAGAACACCGCCGCCATGATGCCGACGAACGACGCCAGCACGATCGCGATCAACGAAGTCACGACCGTTCCGTAAATCATCGGAAGAGCGCCGAACTTATTAGCGACGGGATCCCAGGCGCTCTTCCAAATGAACGACGGTCCGAAGTGAACGATTGACGGCCACGAGCCGAGCACCAGCTCGACGAAGAGCGCGATGATCAGCAGCGCGAACAGGATGCTCCCCCCGTAGACGACCGCGGCAAAGCCGCGGTCGGCGGGGCTAACGAATCGCGCAACGCGCCGAAAGCGCGGTTCAAGCTGCTGCAATTAGCGTTGCATCTGCCTCAGCGTCGCCGAGGCGGCGTTTTGCACGTTGACCGGAAGCGGAACATAGTCGACCGACTTGGCGTTGGACTGACCTTGCGGTCCAACCAGCCACGAAAGCACGTCGTACAGAATCTTGCCGCGCGTCTTGTCGCTCTGGTCCTTGTAGATCATGACCCACGAGTAGCCCGAAACGGGATACGAGTTCGCACCCGCGCTGTCGACGATCGAGAAGTTCGTCGGGCTCACGTTTGGCTTGGTGGCGGCGGCCGCGGCCACCGTCTCCGGCGAGCAGGCAACCCATTTGCCGGCCTTGTTCTGCAGCGTCACGGCCGGCATCTTGTTCTCGATCACGTAGGCCAGCTCAACGTAGCCGATTGCCCCCGGCGTGCTGCGCACCTGTCCGGCGACGCCCTCGTTGCCCTTGGCTCCGACCGAGCTGGGCGCGGGCCAAGAGACGCTCTTGCCGGTTCCGACCTTGCTCTTCCATTCGGGCGAAACGTGGCTCAAGAAGTCGGTAAAGATGTAGCTCGTTCCCGATCCGTCGGAACGGTGGACGACCACGATGGGGGTGTCGGGAAGCTTGACGCCCGCGTTGAGCTTGGCGATCTCGGGATCGTTCCACTTGGCGATCTTGCCGAGATAGATATCGGCCAGAGCCTGGCGCGACAGGCGCAGCGTGGCGCTGACGCCGGGAAGATTATAGGCGATGGCGGCCCCGCCGAGGGTCACGGGAATCTGCAGCACCGCCTGCTTGGCACGCCCCAGCTCTTCGGCGTTCATTGGTACGTCGGAAGCGCCGAAGTCCACGTTTTTAGCGGTGAACTGCTGGATGCCGCCGCCGCTGCCGATGGACTGGTAGTTGACGGTCACGTCGGGCCGCTTTTGGTTGTATATGTAGAAGGCTTTGGAAAAGAACGGGTAGTCGAAGCTCGATCCCGCTCCGGTTAACTGCGTTGCCGCTGCGGCCGGCAGCGTCATCGCGACTCCAAGGGCCAGCGTGACCAGCCCGCGATAGAACGATCGTCTCACAGAAAAAACTCCTCTGGTGAAGTTAGTTCTAGTTGTAATCGAGCGCGATTAACCTGACGTTAAGGCATCTCCGTAAAGGCATAAGGAGTCTTCCCGAAGGCCCCGATGCGGTGGGGCGCCGAAGCCGCCCCTCCTAATGATTGCCGACGCCCAGAGTGACGACGGCCGGCCTTCGCTTGCTGAGCTCCGCCATACGGCCGCTCACGTGCTCGCTTACGCCGTGCAGGACCTCTTCCCCGATGCCAAGCCGACCATCGGCCCGGCGATCGAGAACGGTTTCTATTATGATTTCGATCGGGGCGCGCCGTTCACGCCCGAGGACCTGACCCGCCTCGAGGCGCGCATGAACGAAATCGTCGCCGCCGATTATCCCATGACCGGCCGCGAGGTCGGCCGCGGCGACGCAGTCGGCGCCTTCGCCGGCAACCCCTATAAGGTCGAGATCGCTAGCGAGATCCCCGAGGGTCAGCCGATCACGCTCTACACCATCGGCGAGTTCACCGATCTCTGTCGCGGCGGCCATGCCGATTCCACCGGTAAGATCGGTGCTTTCAAGTTGACCGGCGTCGCCGGCGCGTATTGGCGTGGCGACGAGCACAACGCCATGCTTCAGCGCATCTACGGCACGGCGTGGTACACGCAAGACGATCTCGACGCCCATCTGCATCGCCTCGAAGAAGCGCAGCGGCGCGACCATCGCAAGCTCGGCGCAGACCTCGATCTCTTTTCGATCGAGGAAGAGGCCGGCGGCGGATTGGTCTTCTGGCATCCCAAGGGCGCGATCGTGCGCGGGCTCATCGAGGACTTTATACGCGAGGGGTTGCGCGAACGCGGCTACCTTCCGGTCGTGACGCCGCACATCGTCTCGGAGCGTCTGTACGAGATCTCCGGACATCTCGAAAACTTCAGCGAGAATATGTTCGGCCCGATCGAGGTAGAGACGCAGCGCTTCCGGCTCAAGCCGATGAACTGCCCGGGCCACATTCTGATCTACAAGAACAAGTTGCGCAGCTATCGCGATTTGCCGCTGCGCTTCTCCGAGTTCGGTACCGTCTATCGCTTCGAGCGCTCCGGCGTGTTGCACGGCTTGACGCGCGTACGCGGCTTCACGCAGGACGACGCGCACCTCTTCTGCACGCCCGACCAGCTGCAAGGCGAGTTCGAGCGCACCCTCGACGAGGCGCTGCGGCTGATGAAAGCCTTCGGCTTTAACGAGTTCCAATACGTGCTCTCGACGCGCGACCCCGCGGCGCGCGGCGAAACCGACGCGCTCGCCGAGGAAGCGATTCGGCAAGCGCTACAGCGCTACGAGTTGAGTTACGAGATCGACGAAGGCGGCGGCGCGTTTTACGGGCCCAAGCTCGACGTGAACGTGCGCGATGCGCTCGGCCGCCCGTGGCAGCTGGGCACGGTGCAGGTTGACTTTGTTTTGCCGGCTCGCTTTGGGCTCAAATACCGCGCCGCCGACGGGCAGGACCACCAGCCGGTCATGATTCACCGGGCACTCGCGGGCTCGCTGGAACGTTTCTTCGGAATTCTCGTTGAGCACTATGGGGGTGCATTTCCCGTCTGGCTGGCGCCGATTCAGGTCGTCGTCACAGCCATTTCCCAGCATCAAGCCGCATATGCTCAAGAAGTAGCTTCGCGAATTCGCGCAGCGGGCTTTCGGGTGGAACTTGACGAAAACAATGAAAAGCTCGGATACAAGATACGACACTGGAAGACGCAGAAAGTGCCCTACATCTTAGTAGCCGGCAAACAAGAGGTTTCAGACGGCACCGTGAACATAAACGAGCGCGGGATCGAAGAGAAGCGCACGGTATTGATAGACACATTTATAGACGACTTGCATCGCGCAGTGGAGGCTAAGTTATGATGCGATGCGATTGGCGCGTCGTTTTTGCCGCGCTTGCTCTTTCGCTCGCTTCCTGTCAAGGCTCGGGCCTCGACAGCGGCATGGGTGGCATGGGCGACATGGCGCCGCCGGTAACGCAAGGCGGCGGCATTGGCGGCGGTCTGCCCAATCAAATGGGCGGCGGCGGAATGCCCGGCGCAATGGCCGGCCCCAGCACCGGTCCCAACGGCCAAGAACAACTCGCTCCCAACGTCGGCGCGACGCTCGCCCCTAACGTGGCGCAGTATCCGCTCGCGCAAGGTCCGAGCGGAATGAAGTGTCCCACCGTGACGCAGTTCAACACGCAGTACAGCTGTTCGCTATCATTCAATATTCCGGCCCCATCGGGCAGCGGATCGCCCAAGCCGACCGCGAGTCCGACGCCGACGCCCCAGCCTAGTGCATCGTCGGACAGCGACGACAACGACGACAGCGACGCATCGCCGACGGCCACCCCCGCGGGCGGAACGATGACGCTGCAAGTCGAGCCGTTGCCCAAAGACGTTCCGACGATGAACAACCCCAACCCGCTGCTGCTTCGCGTGGCGCCGGTCGTCGCGGTTCGCCTGCAGAGCAACACCGACTTCCAGCTCAATGGCGGCGCCTCGGTCCAGTACACCCTTCCGCCCATTCAGTATTCCGGGCGCACCTTTGTGCTGCAGCTCTTCAATGAGACGACCTTCCGCGGGAAGCGCACCGATCAATATATCGGCAGCTATGCTAAGTACACGACCCCGCAAAGCAACACCGTCAACTTTGCCTTTACGCTTCCGCGCGGCGTCAGCGTCCGGCACACGCAGGTGTGGCTGCTGGCGCTCTACGGCGCAACGCTTCCACCGGGCAGCACGCCGACGCCCTCGGTAAGCCCCAGCCCTTCGCCCACGAGTTCCGCTAGCTCCAGCCCCTAGGACGTAACGAAGACCCGCGGCGAAGACGCCGCGGGTGACCTCGGCTGCTCGAAGGACCTTCATCGCGAGCTTCCTGGGCTGGATGCTCGACGCGTTCGATTTTTTGCTATTGACGTTCGTCGTGACGCGCATCGCGACGACGTTCGACCGTACCGTAGTCGACGTCGCCTTCTCCATCACGCTGACGTTGATGTGCCGTCCGATCGGGGCGTTGATCTTCGGCTGGTTCGCCGACCGCTTCGGCCGGCGCACGCCGCTGATGATCGACATCGCCTTCTACTCGATCATCGAACTGCTCACCGCGTTCTCGCCGAACTTCACGATCTTTCTCGTGTTGCGCGCCTTATACGGCATCGCCATGGGCGGCGAGTGGGGACTCGGCGCGGCGATGACGATGGAAGCGCTCCCGCCAAACCGCCGCGGATTCTACAGCGGACTGCTGCAGAGCGGCTACATGGCCGGCTATCTTCTGGCGACCGTAGTTTACTACGGCGTCTTCACCTTCACGCACTGGGATTGGCGGGCGCTCTTCGTCATCGGCGTGCTTCCGGCC
Organism: uncultured bacterium; assembly: GCA_964568035.1. Taxonomy (GTDB): domain Bacteria; phylum Vulcanimicrobiota; class Vulcanimicrobiia; order Vulcanimicrobiales; family Vulcanimicrobiaceae; genus Cybelea. The sequence continues at coordinate 3,953 of CAZMPP010000059.1, read as the reverse complement.
GGACTGATTCTCTACATCCGCACCAGCGTTCCCGAATCTCCGGTCTGGCTTGCCGGCCGCGCCGAACGCATCGCCGTCCCCGCCGCAACGGTGGTCAAGTCGCTGCTGCGGAACTGGCCGCTCTTTCTTTATGCCGTGGCCTTCATGGCCGCGCTCAACGCAATGTCTCACGGAACGCAAGATCTCTATGCCACGTTCTTGCAGAAGCAGCACGGCTTCTCGACGACCACGACGTCCCTACTCTCGGCCCTGGCAGCCGTCGGCGCGATCGCCGGAAGCATCACGTTCGGTACGATCTCACAAAGGGTCGGACGCCGGGCCAGCATCATGGTCTGCGCGCTCTTCGGCGCGTGTGCGATTCCGCTCTGGGCTTTAAGCCCGACGGTTGGGTTGCTAGCCGTCGGAGCGTTCCTCATTCAGTTCATGATCCAGGGCGCCTGGGGCGTGATACCGGCCCATCTCAACGAGCTTTCACCGGCCGACGTCCGCGGTACGTTCCCCGGCCTTACCTATCAGGTCGGCAATCTCGTTGCCGCCGGCACGGCGCAGTTTGAAGCGGTGCTCGCGCAGCGCATGCCGCTGCCTGGGGGCATTCATAACTATGGCGCGGCTCTGGCAATTGTCGCTGCCGTCGTGTTCGCTTCCGTTTTTGTGCTCAGCGCACTCGGCTATCTCATTCGTAAGGAAAACCGCACCGTAAACTGGGCGGCACGAGAGGCGGTAAGCTAGCGGCCGTAGCCTTTGATAGCCGTATGACGATACTTTGATATGTTGCTGAAACAGCGCGACGCGCATTCCGGTATCATTGTCATGTCGTACTTCGGTTAAGGAAAGGACTATGGATAAACGACAGATGTTTTCGCGCCTCCTCGGCGCGGCCGGCCTGATCTTCGCGGTTGCAAGTCAGACGAGCGCAGCTCTAGCCGGAACCAGCGGCGGCGTCGCCGGAATCGTTACGGACTCGAAAAGTGGTACTCCAATCGCCGGCGCGACCGTACGCATTAGCTCCCCCTCCCAAACGGTGACCACCAAAACTGACGCCAAAGGTCACTTCATCGTCTTCGCGCTTCAGCCCGACGCTTACAACGTTACGGCTGCCAAGGACGGCTTCGATGCGCATTCAGTCACCGGATATGAGGTGCAAGCCGATCAAACCCAACAAGTCGACGTGCAGCTCAGTCCTTCTTCAGGAGCTGACGCAAGTGGACAACCGCCTGGGCGTGGATCTGCGATACGCGCGATTCCGACACACCCAACGCGCTCTTAATCTCCCTTAGCGTCCGTCCCTCAAAGTAATACCGTCGAATTACGGTCCGTTCGTGGGGTGAGAGCGCCTCGACGGCTCTGACGAGCTCGCGACGAAGCTCGTGGCGCTCAACCTCCGTAGTTACATCGCTCTCGGCGTCCTCGATCGTATCTCGAACATACAGTTCTCGATCGCCGGAGTTCGGCAGCGGTTCCTCGAGCGAAACGACGCTCGTTCCGCGGACCCGCTGCATCAGGCGATCGAGCTCGCGTACCGAAAGATCGAGACGCCTCGCCAACTCCTCGTCGTTCGGCGCACGGCCGAGCTCGACTTCGAGCCGGTCGTGCGCCCGTTCGACCTCACGCGCCTGTTGGCGCACGGTGCGCGGAACCCAGTCCAAAGTACGCAACGCATCGAAGATCGCTCCGTTGATGCGCGTCATTGCATACGTCTCGAACTTGACGGCTCGCGCGCCGTCGTACTTCTCGATCGCGTCGATCAAACCGAAGACGCCGTCGCTGATGAGGTCGTTGATGTCGACGCTCGACGGCAGGTTGACGGAGATGCGGCCGGCCGCATATTTCACGAGGTAAAAGAAGCGATGGATCACCTCTTCGCGCGTAAAGGCGGCGCCGTCGATCGTGTAACGGCGGCCCGGATCGGCGCGAGAGAGCATCATCCTACTCACGGCACGCAACGGTGCGGAGTCCAAAGCGCAGCGCCTCCTGGTAAATGTAGAGTCGATCGCTCACGGTGCGCTCGTAATCTTCCTTGAGCATTACCTCGGCCAAACGCGGGGTCTTCGCCAGTTGTTGGAAGAGCAGCGAGTAGCGGCTCGGATGCTTTTCCAGATAGCCCATGAGCCGGACGCGATGCGCTAGGCGCCGCGCAAATCGTTTCTGAATCTGCTCGCCGTAGCGCGCGATGGTCGTCTTCCCGCGGCCGCGATGCACCGCATCGGCGGCAAAGCGTCCGCTCATCGCGGCTTCGTAGATTCCCTCACCATTGGTAGCGTCCACCAGCCCGGCGGCCGTGCCGCCGACCATCACGTTGCCGTCGGATACGGTCGGCCGCGGCATCCCGCCGTAAAGCAGATGGCCTTCGACTTTGACCGAGCGCACGGCAATGCCGGGATACAGCCGCGCGCGCGTCTTTTCGGTGAACTCGTCGAGCTCGGCGCGCAGCGGCGCACCGGCCATCTTTCCCATCACGCCCAATCCGATGGCCAAGTGATCGCGTTTGGGAAACATCCAGGCGATGATCTGACGTCCGTCGCGGCCCTGATAGTAATGCAGTTCGAGCGTCTGATAGGCTACCGCCGCGGCCGGCCGTTCGAGATAGACGCGATATTGCAGCGTCGTCAACAATCCCTCACGCCAGCGATCCCACGCCAGCCGCCCAAACGCCGAAGAGTCGAGCCGCGCGGTCGCGCCGACGGCAAGAAAGACGTTACGTGCAGAGATCGTACGGCGAACGCCGCCGGCAAGGTCGGCGTATTCAACCACGGTACGGTCGCCGTTTCGTTCGATGCCGCGCAGCAGCGCTTGCGTACGCACTTGTGCGCCGGCGGCTTGCGCCAGACGCGCCATCGTCCCGTCCAGCTCCTCGCGCGTGGTAGTGTGACCCGGTCCTAAGAAAATCTCGTGCTCGCCGCCCTGCGCGTCGAAAAGCGCCAGGCGCGGCGTGTCGCAGTGCACGATTTCACGCGGCAAGTCGAAGGTATTGCAAAAGCCGGGACGCAGCCCGGCGGCGCAGACGCGCTTGGCACCGACGACGGCGTCGCGCTCGAGCACGACCGTCTCGACCCCCGCAGCGGCCGCCTCGCGAGCGGCGGTGGCTCCGGCGGGACCGCAGCCCACCACCAAAAACTCGGTGCTCTCGACGGCGCTCATCGTCGCCAACCTTCGCCGGTGGCCCCGCCTTAACCACGCGTACGCCTGTTACGTTCATTAAGCAACGGAGAGATTGAGCGAGGGGCCGTACGATAGGACTTGCGGGTTTCGCCGGAGTAGGCAAGCCGGTCGGCCCGCTCTGGGCCGGTATTTTTGCTTAAACAGGGATAAGAATGACCGCACAGACAGCGATCGAAGCCGGGCTTGCCGGCGGCGCGCTTGCCGTGCTTTACGGCATAGCGCTCACCTTCTGGGTTCTCGCCCGACCGGCCGGCAACGAGCGCATGCGCGAAATTGCCGCCGCCATCCAAGAGGGCGCGATGGCCTTCCTCCAGCGCCAGTACATGACCGTCGCCATCGTCGCGGTCGTGCTTGCGGTGGTGATTCTGTTCGCCCCAACGCTTGGCAAGGAAGCGGCCGTCGGCTTTTTGATCGGCGCGATTCTTTCGGGCGCGGCCGGTTTCATCGGGATGATCGTTTCGGTGCGCGCCAACGTGCGCACCGCCGAAGCGGCGCGCGGCGGACTCTCACCGGCACTCAACGTTGCCTTCCGCGGCGGCTCGGTCACCGGCATGCTGGTCGTCGGGCTCGGCCTCTTGGCCGTCTCGGGTTACTTCGCCATTTTGCAATCCATCAATAACGGCGACACGACAACCACGCTCAACGCTATGGTTGGTTTGGCCTTCGGCTGTTCGTTGATCTCGGTCTTCGCCCGCTTGGGCGGCGGTATTTACACCAAAGCCGCCGACGTCGGCGCCGACCTCGTCGGCAAAGTCGAAGCCGGCATTCCCGAAGACGACCCGCGCAATCCGGCC
>CAZMPP010000058.1:0-11693 GCA_964568035.1 uncultured bacterium | reverse complement strand
GCACCGGAGAAATCGGCATTCGAATGGCTTTGGGCGCTACAAGCGGCCGTGTCGTCCGGATGGTCCTGCGTGAAGTCGCGGTGCTTTCCGCGTTCGGACTACTGATCGGAGTCGGAGCCGCCTGGCAAACCACGGCTCTCTTGAAGTCGTTCCTGTTCGGAGTCAAGCCCAACGATCCTCTGGCGATGGGCGCGTCGGTCGCGATCTTGCAGTCCTCGAAAGCGGGGTTCGGTGTGTATAGAAGTCTAGGTTTCGAGCAGGTGGGCGAGCTCCATCAATTCACCTGGCCGGCTTGAGCGGGTTTAGCTTGGGGGAGCGTTGCCGGCGATCAGGGCTTCGGTGCGAGCGCGAATGTCGGGTGGGAATGGCGCCGCACGCCGTTTCTCGCGATCGATGTGCACCGCGGTGAGTTCGCAGATCGCGCAAACTTCGCGGTTCTCGGCATCGCGCATCTCGTGAATCCACACCATCTTCCGCTCGCCGACGCTGACGAAGTGCGACCAAATCTCGACAATCGCGCCCGCGAAGAGCTCGCGCTTGTAGGTGATGTTCTGCTGCACCCCGGCCATTCCGCGCTTCTCTTCGCGCATGTACGTCGGCGTGATGCCGGCCGCGGCCATCAGATGCCACGTTGCCTCGTCGAACTTCCCAACGTAATACATCACGTTGAAATGGCCCATTTGGTCGCAATGCCAGGGATAGACGGCGCCACGGTATGTTAGAATCGGCTTCACGGGATTTGCGAGTTACCGCTCGCAACGTAGTGCCCCTTCAAAGGCGGGTAGCGCCCGAAATACCCCTCCGCCTGCAATCCGACGGGCCTACGGCAAGCGTAGTAAGAGCATGAAATGGCAAAGCGTTGCTCTCGCTGCCGGCGTTTTCGCGGGACTCGGCGCGAGCGCCCCAGCCCGTAGCGCTCCGGCGACGTTCGCTCCGCTCTATTCGGCCACTGATTGGATCAACGGTCGCGTAACGCCGACGGATCTGGCAGGACGCGTCGTGGTGGTCGACATCTTTACGGTCGATTGTTCGAACTGTCAGAACGTCGTACCGGCGCTGCGCTCTCTCTACACGAAGGATCGCTCGCGCGGTTTGCGCGTGCTGGGGATCCACGCGCCCGAGACGCCGGAAGAGCGCTCGCGTCACTACGTCGAGCAGAGTCTGGCGCGGCAAGGCATCGTTTGGCCGGTCGCGATCGACAACGATTTCGCGCTCTGGCGCGCGTACGACGCGAACGTTTGGCCGACGCAGCTCTTCTTCGATCGCAGCGGACGGCTGCGCAAGGTTATCATCGGCGACTCACAAGATGACGCGGTGCGCGCTACGGTCGAATCGTTGCTCTAAACATCCGTGATCTTCCGTCGCCGTGGGTTCGTGTCGCCCTTCGACTGCGCGCCCTGCGGGCGCTTCGCTCAGGGTGACAAACCAAAACTATGGCGTCAGCTCGAAGACGGTGCCGTGGAAGTGGGCGCCGCCGCCGACGGTGGTGCCGTAGAGCTTGCCGTTGCGCTCGAGTAAGCTCGCTCGCGCATCGCTGCCGTTCTTGTTGTCGAACGTGTGCACCACGTTGAACGTGCCGTCGGGCTTCACTTGGAAGATCGTTCCGTGCAATTTCGGACCGCCTTTAGTGGTGACGCCATAGAGCGCTCCGTTGAATGCCGTCAGCCCGGCGAGTGGACGGGTGCCTTCTTGTTGCTTGAGGGTGTGGACGATGCGTACCCTGCCGTCCTTTCTCACCTCGAAGACGACTCCGACGCCGATCCCGCCGCGGAACGTGGTTCCGTAAACTGCGCCGTTGAGCGCGGCGAGTTCGGCTGCGGGCTCTGCGCCATCACCGTTTGCTCCGGTGAATGTATGGACGACTTTTTCCGTGCCTTCGGACGTGATTTCGTACACGGTGCCCAGACCTTTGGCTCCGCCTTTGAAAGTCGTGCCGTAGAAGTGACGATCCAGCAACTCCAGTCCACCCAGAGGGGACGCTCCGTCATCGCCGCCGGCGAAGCTATGTATCAGCGTGTACTGGCCTTCAGCGGTGATCGAATAAACCGCGCCGAGACCGTGTGCGCCGCCGCTCCCCGCAACGCCGTAAAACAAACCGCCGACGCTGAGCAGTTCGCCGGCCGGATTCCCGCCGGTGGAGTCGGTGAAGTTGTAGAGAACCTTCAGCGTTCCGTCGCGCTTGATCTCGAAAAACGTTCCACGATTATTCTTCCCGCCACTCTGCGTGGCGCCGAAGAACACCGCGCCCCGGGGGACGAGGCCGGTAATCGGAGAATCGCCGTCCGGCCTTGAGAGGCTGCGCAGCACCTTTTCGGTGCCGTCGGTTTTGACTTCGAAAACGACGCCTTTGCCGTCGGTTCCGCCGAACTGCGTCGTGCCGTAGAAAGCACCATCCAAGAATGCCAGTCGCGCTTCGGGGCGCTCTCCATCGGGCTTCCCCTTGAAGCTGTAGATCAATTTGAATGCCGTAGCCGGCGAGACGGAACCGGCGCTCGTTCCCGCCGTGCCGGGTAACGGCGTGATGGCGTTTTGGTGCGCGCAACCGGCGAGAAGAACGATCGAAAGAATGAAGACGAGAGAGAAGTAGCGCACGGGTTCTCCTTAATTTTTAAGGCTCGGTTCGTTGTCACCCTTCACTTCGACTCGCTGCGCTCGCTCAGTGCAGGCTCTCGGCTCAGGGTGACAACACAACACTGGATTACGGAGTTAGTTCGAAGATGGTGCCTTTGTAGGCGGCGCCTCCGTTGGCGGTGGTGCCGTACAGTTTGCCGTCGTGCAGGAGGAGACTGGCGCGCGGCTCGCTGCCGTCTTTGATGCCGAAGTTGTGCAGTAGGGTGAACGTGCCGTCGGGCTTGACTTCGAAGATGCTTCCGTGATCTTTGGAGCCGCCTTTGGCTGCGGTACCGTAAAGCGCGCCGTTGAAGACCGTCAAGCCCGAAAGATGGCGACCTTGATTTTGCTTCATGCTGTGCACCACGCGTTCGGTGCCGTCTTTCTTTACCTCGAAAATGACTCCGCCGAAACCGCCGCGGAAGGTCGTGCCGTAGAGTGCGCCGTTGAGCGAGACGATTTCGGCCTCCGGAGTTCCGCCGTCGTCGCCGGCGTAGGTGAAGCTGTAGATAACTTTTTCCTTCCCGTCCGGTGCGATTTCGTAGACGGTGCCGAAATTGTGTGCGCCGCCTTCGGACGTGGTGCCGTAAAAATGATGGTCCAGCAGTTCGACTCCGCCTTCCGGGCGAGCCCCGTCGGTTCCAGCGCCAAAGCTGTGCATTAGCGTGTAGTGCCCGTCCGCGGTGATCGAATAGACGGTGCCCAGATTGTAGGCGCCGCCATTGCTGGTGACGCCGTAGAACGCGCTGCCGAGACTGAATAGCTCGCCGACGGGATAGCTGCCGGTCGAGGGATCGAAGTTGTGAAGTATCTTCAGCGCTCCGTCGCGCTTGATCTCGTAGAAGATGCCGACGCCCTTCGTTCCGCCGCCGTGCGTAGCCCCGTAAAGCGCGCCATTGCGTGGAACGAGTCCGGTAAGTGGGCTCGTGCCGTCGAAGTAGTGGAGAGCGAAACTGTGCAGAACTTTTTCGGTGCCGGTGGGTGTGATTTCGAAAACGGTGCCCACGTCATCGGCTCCGCCGTACCGTGTCGCGCCGTAGAACGCGCCGTCGAGCGCCGTAAGCCGCGCCTCGGGCCTCGCTCCGTCGGGTCTGCTCTTGAAGCTGTAGAGCGACTTGAATGTCGCCGCCGGGGAGATTAGGTCGCGGGTTGTTGCCGTTGCGCCGATCCCTGGAAGGGGAGCGAAGGCGTTTTGATGCGCGCAACCGCTCAGCAAAATGATTGGAAGAAATAAGACGAGAGGGAAGTAGCGCACGAAGGATCTCCTTAAACTTTCTTGGTTACGTTTCAGCGTCACCCTTCACTTCGACTCGCTTCGCTCGCTCAGTGAAGGCTCTCGGCTCGGAGGGACACGGCTAGCATCGTCCTTCGACTACGCGCCTTCGGCGCTTCGCTCAGGATGACAAACGGTTAACAACGCCACTAACCTTACGTTGCGAAAGCGAAATAAACACGAGCCCCTTCTGCGACCGCTTCTTCCAAGAGTGCCGGGCCCACCCTCCGCGGGAGCCGACCGGCCGCTTACTTTGCCCGGGCCCCGTTACCCTCGCGTTACTTTCTCGTGAACGCTGGACGCGAGGGGGAGGAATAGCTCATAATGACTAGTACAAAATAACTACAACAAAAGTCGACCCGCGTAAAAGGGTCGCAATATATCGTCCGCGGTTAGGGGGTGTCCTCACTCATGACTCACCAGCTACCTCCCAGCGAACGGGCCGAGCCGGGCCTGCAAGGTTACGCCGTCAGGCCACGATTTCGAGCCGCGATCCTCACCAACGAGTTTTTCGTCGACGGCCAGCGTTTGGCGCTATCGGACCGCGAGAGCGAGCTGCTAGCGATCCTCGCCCTGCGCGGAGGCTACATGGACGCCGAGGCCATCGCCGCGGCGATGTGGTCCGACGTAGATATCGTCGAGTCGCTCAAGGCCTTGCGCGTATACATCAGCCGCGTGCGCAAAATCGTGCCGCACCCGTCGCTCATCCACAGCGAAAAGAACGGCTACCACATCGAGGCTTCGATCTCGCTCGACCTGTGGGAGATCGATGCGGCGCTGCGCGAGCAACGCGGTCGCGATCTCGACACGGTTCCCGCCGCCGATCTCGAGGCGCTCTATCGCCGGCTACAGGACTTCTACGAGACGCAGCGCGTCCGCAGTATCCGGTGGTCGTGGTTCCCCGCCGTCGAGTTGCAGATCGATAGTTACCGGCGCGAGGTGGGACTCTGCCTCGGGCATCGTCTGCTCGCGCTCGGGCGCGTCTACGAAGCGCACCGCATCGCGCAGCAGCTCGTTGGCAGCGATCAGCTCTGCGAACTTTCCCGCGAGCTGAGCATCAAAATCCAGCTGGCACTGGAAAACTACGCCGTCGCCGTGCGGCAGTATCGCTCGTTCGAATCGGTCTTGCGTGAGGAGCTGCGGGCTCAACCGTCGCCGCGCCTGCGCCTTCTTCTCGCGTCGCACCTCCTCGCTTGAGCGTATTTATATGGAAGCTGCCGAAGCGGTTGGCCGGCGCGCCATCGCCCGGGAGCCCGTCGCGGAGGTTGCCGACCGCAGCCGCTCGATAAGGGCTTATGGGCCGGATCGCGCCTTTATTCTCGCGATCTGCGATTTGGTGATGTTCGGGATTGCCTCGATCGTCGCCACCTGGTTCCTCTCGCGTTTTTATCATACGCTTTCGTTCGGCCGGATCTTCGAGTCGGCGATGATCTGGGTTTCGGCCTCGCTCTTTACGTTCAAGCGGCTCGGCCTCTACCGCATTTCGTACGCGCTAGAGCAAAAAGACGAATGGTATTACGTGCTCGCGGGCCTGGCGATCGGCGTCGCGCCGCTGATGATCCTCTTCACCATCGTGCCGTCGCTCTCGAGCTCGCGTCTCGTGCTGATTTGTTCGTTTGCGGTGGCAGTCGTCTTAGTGGGCGAGACGCGTGCCGTCATTCACCGCAGCTTTAAACTGCAGGCAAGCCGGCGCAGACGGCGCATCGCATTGATCGCTCCGCCGGCCGAGAGCGCGGCGATCGCCCTGGCGATGCAGACCCCTGCCGTGACGCTGCGCGTCTTTTCCGTTCCCGACGTCGAGGAGGCCATTAACGAAGCGCTGAGCAGCCCCATCGGTTCGTGGTATGCGCAAGCGCGCGAAGAGGGATGCGACGAGCTGGTCTTTGCCGGGTTGCCGTCGGCGCGAACCGCGCTGATCGTCGAACGTGCGGCGCGCGACCATATTTCGGTCGGCTTTGCGCCGCCGGGAATGCTCTCGCCCTATGGGCTGGCGATTCTCACCGCCAAACGCCAATCGATTCTCGTCGCCGGCCGCGCCGCTGCCTGTGCTCCCATCAATCGACTGCTCAAACGGATCTTCGATTTGACCGTTGCGAGCGTGGTGCTACTGCTTACGGGGCCGTTGATGCTGGCTGGAATGCTGGCGGTCTTTCTCGAGTCGGGCGGCCCGGTGTTATACCGGCAGACGCGAGTCGGACGCGACGGGCGTCCCTTCGATATCCTCAAGATCCGCTCCATGGTGCAGAACGCCGAAGCCCAAAGCGGCCCGGTCTGGACGCCCGGCGATCCGGCGAAGGATACGAGAACGACCAAGGTCGGCATCTTCCTGCGCAAGAGCAGCATCGACGAGCTGCCGCAGCTCTTCAACGTTTTTCGCGGCGACATGTCGATCGTCGGTCCGCGGCCCGAGCGCCCCGTCTTCGTCGACCGGTTTCGCCAAGAGTACGCGCGTTACGACGAGCGGCATCTGGTGCGGCCCGGTATTACCGGATGGTCGCAACTGCACATGCGGCGCAATCCAGACATCTCGTGGATCGGCGAGAAGGTTGACCTCGACCTGTTTTACATCGAGAATTACTCGCTCTTCATCGACGTGACGCTGGTCGTCAAGACCGCCGTCGAGGTGCTCTTCCATCAATGGTAGCCGATGATTTTCAATTCTGGGGCCCGATCAAACCCAGCGTGCGCGGCTTGTGGAAACGCTTTTTCGCGCACGACTCGCCGCTGGCATTTCAAAGTATTTTGCGCGCCTACGTCGAGCCCGGTTCGGAACTGCTGGAGGTCGGCGCCGGGCCGGGATACCTCTACCCGTATCGCCTACGCGGTAACGTCAGGCGCATCGTCGGCATCGATCCCGATCCATGCGTTTTGGAGAACCGCGAGATCGACGAAGGCGTCGTTGGCGTCTGCGAGCATCTGCCGTTTCCCAACGACTCGTTCGACATCGTCTTCCATCGCATGGTCGCCGAACATTTGTCCGAGCCGGTGGCGGCGACCGCCGAGATCGCGCGCGTGCTGCGCCGCGGCGGACTCTTGATCATGCAGACCCCAAACGCGTGGCACTATTCTATGCTCGCGTCGCGCTGCACGCCGCTGTGGTTTCATCGCAAGTACATGCACTTTTTAGCCACGCGTAAACAATCCGAAGACGTGCATCCTACCCATTACCGAATGAACACGGCCGCGGCCATTCGCCGCACGGTGACTTGTGCCGGGCTCGAGGTAGAGGGCGTCGAGTTCTTAACGGCACCGCCGGGATATCTGCGATTCTCGGTGGTGGCTTTTTGCGCCGGCGCCCTCTATGCCAAAAGCGTCGAATCGCTCGTGCCGTGCCTTCGCCCATCGATCGTCGCGGTAGCGCGTAAACCGGCGCGGCGGACGCACGTTCTAAGTGCGCGTCCTTAGCTGCATCGGCGCGAGGCCGCAGTTCGTAAAAGCTGCGGTTTTAAACCGCGAGCTGGTGCGCCACGGCATCACCGACATTCTCGTTCACACCGGCCAGCACTACGACGCGCTGATGTCGGACGTATTTTTCGACGAGCTCGGCCTCCCTAGGCCAGACTACGAACTTGGGGTTGGTTCGGCAAGCCACGGCGCTCAAACCGGCGAAATGCTCAAACGACTGGAGCTGGTGCTGCTCGACGAGTTACCGGAAATGGTCATCGTTTACGGCGATACCAACAGCACTCTTGCGGGAGCGCTGGCCGCGGCAAAACTCCAGATCCCGGTGGCGCACGTCGAAGCGGGGCTGCGCTCCTACGATCGCACCATGCCCGAAGAGATCAATCGCGTTCTTACCGATCACTTGTCGGACGTGCTTTTTGCGCCAAACCGGCGCGCCGCGCTGCAACTTGCCGGCGAAGGCATTAAGACCGGGGTCCACGTGGTCGGCGACTTGATGGTGGATCTCGCACACGAGGTTGCCGCCAGGCTCCCGGCGCGCCCCGACGTGTTGGAGCGGCTAGAACTCGAAGCGGGTGAGTACGGCGTAGCGACGATTCATCGCGCCGCCAACACCGACAGCCTCAGAGTGTTCGAGCGCTTGATCGAGGGTCTGCGGCAGGTGAACTATCCGATCGTCTTCCCACTGCATCCGCGCACTCGCGCCGTCGCGCAAGCCTGCGACGTCGGCGGACGCGACAATATACGCGCGATCGATCCCCTATCGTATATGGAGATGATCGCACTGATGAGCCGCGCGCGAACCATTTTTACCGACTCGGGGGGCGTGCAAAAAGAAGCCTTCGTCCTGCGGGTGCCGTGCGTCACGATGCGCGCTGAGACGGAGTGGACCGAAACGGTGGACAGCGGGTGGAACGTGCTCGCCGGGAGCGACCCCAACGCGATCGCTGCCGCCGCGAACCGCACGCCGCCCGCAACCCAAGAGCGGCTGTACGGCGAAGGCGCCGCAGCGAAGATCGCGACCGAGCTGCTACGCGTGTGCGACGGCGCGGGCGTAGACGTTCCGGTAGGCGCGGGCGTTCGCTGACCAGGTTAACCGTTCGCGCGCGTCGCAGCGCGCGCGGCGTTCAAGATGCTCTTTAAAATCGGGCGATCTAAAGACTTGCCGTAAGGCCTCGGCCAGCCCGCGCGAGTCTCGCGGCGAGACCAAGATGCCGTTGCCGCCGTGCACGACGATCTCCGGAATTCCACCGACCGGCGTCGTGACGATCGCCCGTCCGGAGAGCATCGCCTCGCAGACGACGGCCGGGAAGCCTTCGTAATAGCTGGGTAGCGCGACGGCGTCGGCGGCACCGTAGACATCGGCCAGCGTCTCGTGATCGACCGAGCCCAGAAAGCGAGCTTCGATACCGCCGGCCTGCAGCGTGCCGGCCATCGGCACTTGGTTTGCGCCGGTGCCGGCGATCAGCGCGATCGGGCGGAGATCGGCCAGACGCACCAAAGCGGCGGCGAACTCGTTGGTGCCCTTAGCCGTCACCAGGTTGCCGGCGAAACTTACCACGAAACGATCCGCCTCGATGCCGAACCGCCGGCGTGACGCTTCGCGCGCGCGCGGATAAAAGACGTTCTCGTCGGCGCCATTATAAACGACCGTCGAACGCTGCGCGCCCAATCGAATCAGATGCTTTTGGATGAAGCGGCTCACCGCAACCAGCTCGTCGGCACGCGAAAGCACGTGACGTGCCGCGCGGCGCAATCCGGAGCGCTGGTATGGCGTGGCATAGGCGTCGCCGCCGTGCGCGGTAATCACGACTGGGCGATCGCGGTCGACGGCCAGATAACCCGCCGCCAGGATCCGGTGCGCGTGAATGAGGTCGGGTTGAAACGCCCGCACCTCTGCTTCGATCGCCGCTTTGATTTGGCGGCGCAAGAGCTCGAGGCCGTACAAGCGCGGCGGCGCCAATCCGCCAACGACGCGGACCTTTACGCCGTCGTACTCATAGCGATCGGGAAGACGACGCGGCTGCTGCTTCGCCCAGGGGCGAACCCACCATGGCCGGTACGGGATAGCGCGCAGCACGCGAAACTCGTCTCCGAGCGCCATGAGCGCCTGCATCTGCCGCAGCACGAAGATTCCATGATACGGCTCGTGCTCCGAAGGAAATCCATAGGTAATCGTTAGGATCTTCAAAGGAGACGGATGCTCGAACTCGGCAGTCCTCGCGTAACGTTGCGCGTATCGAAGACCGCTTTAGCGTGGCGAACGACCAGCGCGTAATCAACGCTCGAGTGCGCCGTCACGATCAACGCCAAATCGGCCGAGCCGAGCGTCTTGGGAGAGAGCGGCCGGCTCAACAGGGTCGTGCCGTCGACGGTGATGCGCGGCACCAGCTCGTCGTGATAGGAAACCTGCGTGCCGCGCTCCAGCAGACCGTGAATAATCGCGAGCGCCGGCGACTCGCGGCAGTCGGCAATATCGGCCTTGTAGGCGACGCCGATCACGAGAACGCTGCTCGTGGAGAGCGGCTTGCGCATTTCGTTCAGAATGCGCGCCGCTTTATCCACGACGAACTGCGGCATCTTGCGATTCGTCTCTCCGGCCAACGCGATAAAGTGCGTTTCGAAGTTATACTCGCGTGCCTTCCACTCCAGGTAGTGCGGGTCGATGGGAATGCAGTGGCCGCCGACGCCCGGCCCCGGATAGAACGGCATGATTCCGAACGGCTTGGTAAAGGCCGCGTCGAGCACTTCCCAAATGCTGATGCCCATGCGGTCGCAGAGCAGCGCCAGCTCGTTGGCCAGCGCGATGTTCACCGCCCGAAAAGTATTCTCGTACACCTTGACCATCTCGGCAGCCCGGGCGCTGGAGACGGCGACGACCGTTTGAATGGCTTGCTCGTAGAAGGTTTTCGCGACTAGAAGGCTCGTCGGGTCGGTGGCGCCGACGACTTTGTTGGTGTTCTTGGTCGTATAACGTTTGTTGCCGGGATCGACGCGCTCGGGCGAGTGCGCGAGAAAAAAGTCGTAGCCGAGCGCCAAGCCCGATTTTTCCAAGATTGGCCCAAGCACTTCGTCGGTGGTTCCGGGATAGGTAGTCGATTCCAGGCTGATGAGCTGCCCGGGACGCAAGCGTTTGGCAATTTCGCGCGCCACGTGCTCGACGTACTGCAGGTCGGGCGCGAGGTTCTTGGTCAGCGGCGTCGGGACGCAGATCACGATGACGTCGCAGTCGCCGATCGTGTCGAAGCCGCTGGACGCGGTGACCAGCCCGGCGTTAACGACGAGTTCGAACTCCGCCTGCGCAACGTCGGGGATATAGCTTCGTCCGGCCAGGATGTCTTTGACGCGCGCTTTGTTGCGGTCGAACGCGGTTACGCGAAAGCCGACCTTTGCTTTCTCCAACAGAAAGGGCAGACCGACGTAACCGGCGCCGACCACACCGATACGCGCGTCGTGGCGTTCGATAAGGTCGAGCAGGGACGCCGCCGCGGGCGGCAAGTCGTGCTGAATGTTTAACGACGTCATCGCTCTGAAAACTCAACTACGACGCGTAAGACTCGACGGCTCTCCCAAGTCGCCCGAATTTATTCTTTTGTAAGTGAAGCAGCCCAGGAGATAGCGCCGGACATAAGCGATTAGTTCAAAGCAATGGCGGCCAAAGCGTCTCCGCGCGTTCTGCACGTTTCGACCGTTCATCCGCCCTACGATTCGCGAATCTTCGATCGGGAGGCGTGCGGGCTAGCGCGATCGGGATTTAACGTGGACGTCGCGATGAACGTTGCGAAGGCGGAAACGCGCAGCGGAATTGCCGTGCGGCCGCTTGGATCGCACGGGGGCTCGCGTCTGCGGCGAATCGGCCGAAACGCGCGCGCGCTCGGATATATGCTCGGCTCCTACGACATCGTGCACGTCCACGATCCCGAGCTGCTCGTGGCCGGTCTCGTCGCCGCTGCCTTCCATAAGAGAGTCGTCTACGACATCCACGAGTACTATTACGCGCGCCTCGCCGAGCCGGATAAGGCGCAGGGCTGGATCCCACCGGCGCTGCGCCCGGCAGTCGCGGCCGCCTACCGCGCTTTCGAAAATCTGGCGCTGCGGCACATGGCCGGCGCCGTGGTCGTAGCGGCGGAAATGGGCGAGATGTACGTTAAGCTGATCGAGCCGGATCGCATCGCGCTGGTGCGCAACTTTCCGCTGCTCGATTCCGCCGCTGTGGCAGAAGCTCGTAAGACCCAACGGCCACTCGCGCAGAAGTATTTCGTACAGACGGGCGGCGCGACATATATGCGCTGTTTTCACACTTTGGTCGAAGCCGCCGAAGAGATGCGTAACCGCAAGATGGACGCTTCGCTTGCGGTTCTCGGAAGGGTCGACCTGAGAACCTACCCTGTCTCGCAGCGTTCGGTGC
>CAZMPP010000057.1:0-12125 GCA_964568035.1 uncultured bacterium | reverse complement strand
ACGTGCGCCGGCACGTGATCGCCGTTGGGGAAGACGACGGTCAACTTCGTCACTTTGCCGCCGGCCGGCGGCTGCAGCACGTGCGCGTTGGTAACGATGTCGCCGCTCGAATCAATGACGAAGCCCGAGCCGGAGGCTTCTCCGTGATACGGCTGGACGATGCCGGGACCTTGTCCGCCGAAGAACTGCTGGAAGAAGGGATCGGTCGGAATAACTTGCTGGCCGTTGACCTGCTCGGTGATCGCAACCACCGACGACTTAGTGCGCTTGACGGCGCTGATAATGCGGTCCTGGTCGCTGACGCCGCTGAGCGGCACCGCGGCGACGGCGGGCGGAGTGCTGCCCGGACCGGTGGCGCCACCCATATGACTGCTCGCATAGATCATCATAAGGAAGCTGCCGATAACGGCGCCCACCAAGCCGACGATCAGCGTGGGCACGACGCGATTGTTCATATTCAAATTTTGTTCCGTAAGCTGGCGATGCGTTTGTTTTCTACCAGCCCTCTACCCGGGTTCCGGGCAAAATGTTACTAGGGCAGAAGGGCGCACTTCGCCGCGGCCTCGGAGGCGTCCGCCGCCCGGCGCCAAGGCGAGGGGTCCTCCGGCCAGAGCGCGTCGGGAATCCCGCGGCGCAGCGCCTCGCGCACGCACTCCAGTCGCTCCTCCCGCAGTTGGAAGAGGCGCATTTGAATGAGGAGCCGGGCGCGGCGTAGGGCCCGGCGGGAGAAGAGCTCGTCGGGTTCCCTGGCGGTCGGGGCCGGTGAGGGGTGAGCCGTGCCGGCGGGCGCCGGCGAGGCCGGACCGGCGACAATTAGCACAGCAAGCAGCGGTGCGATGGTCATTTTGTCGTTCCTCCGCCGCGCAATTCACCTCGTCGGCGCGGGGGAGCAAGGACGGGGAGCATAAGGACGGCGGGTGACCATCGATACGTTGACCGTCCCTCCCCCGCCATCGCAGCCCTATGTCCGCATCGTTCCGCTGGGCGGCTGCGGCGAGATCGGGCGCAATATGACGGTAATCGAAACCAACGACGACATGGTCGTGGTGGACTGCGGGCTGATGTTCCCCGACGACGAGATGTACGGCGTCGATATCGTGATCAACGACTTCACCTACGTGCGCGAACGGGCCCATAAGCTCCGCGCACTCCTGGTGACGCACGGCCACGAAGACCACATCGGGGGCATTCCCTACTTCGCGAAAGAGTTTCCCTCGGTATCCATCGTGGGGACGCCGCTGACCATCGCGCTTATCAAAGCGAAGTCGCGCGAGCAGCACAGCGCCGAAACCGAGTTCACCCAAGTGCAGCCCGGCGCGCACGTGCAGTTCGGGGAGATCGAGGCGGACTTCGTGCACGTCAACCATTCCGTCGCCGGAGCCTGCGCGCTGGCGATCCGGACGCCGGTCGGCACGATCTTTCACACCGGTGACTTCAAGTTCGATCAGACGCCGATCGACGGCAAACCGGCCGACTTCGCGGCGATCGCGCGTATCGGGGACGACGGCGTGCTCTGCATGCTCAGCGACTCGACCAATGCGGAACGCCCGGGGCATACGCTCTCCGAGCGCATCGTCGGAGAATCGTTTACTTCCATTTTCTCGCACGCCAAGGGGCGGATCGTGGTGGCGTCGTTTGCGTCGAACGTTCCGCGCATTCAGCAGACCGTGGACCATGCGGTCCGTTTCAATCGTAAGGTTGCGTTTCTCGGGCGCTCGATGCGCAACGTCGTGCATTTTGCCGGCTCGCTTGGGCATCTGCGCATCCCTTCCGAATCGGTGATTAAAATCGAAGACGTCGACGAGTATCCGCCCGAGCAAGTGGTGGTGATGACGACGGGTTCGCAAGGCGAGCCGATGAGCGGGTTGGCGCGAATGTCGGTGCGCGACCACAAGCAGTTTCGCATCGTTCCCGGCGACACGGTGGTCATCAGCGCGACGCCGATTCCCGGCAACGAGAAGAGCGTGCACAAAACCATCAACAATCTCTGCAAACTTGGAGCCAACGTCATTCACGGCACCGACGGACGCTCGCACGTATCGGGTCACGCATCGCAAGAAGAGTTGCTGCTGATGCTGAACTTGGTGCGCCCGGAGTTTTTCGTGCCGGTGCACGGCGAGTACCGAATGCTCGCGGCACACGGCCGGCTCGCGGTGCAGACCGGCGTCGACCCCGACAACGTCTTCATCTGCGAGAACGGCGACGTGCTGGAGTTCACCCACGAATTCGGCGACAAGATCGGCAAGACGTATGGCGGCCACGTTTTCGTCGACGGCTCGGGCATCGGCGACATCGGCGAAGCCGTTCTGCGCGATCGCAAGGCGCTCTCCAACGACGGCATCATGATGGTCGTCGTCGCGATCGACAGCGAAGAGGCGCGCGTCATTGCGGGTCCCGATCTAATCTCCAAGGGCGTGTTCTACATTCCCGAAGCGGACGGCGTTCTCGACGAACTGCGCAACGAGGTTCGCGCAGCGATCGAGGGCATCAGCGTTGACGCGATGCGCGACGTTAACAGTGTGAAAGAGCATATCCGCAGCGCCCTAGCAAGCGCAGTCCATTCCCGCACCAAACGCCGCCCCGTCGTAATCCCAGTAGTAATGGAAGTCTAACGCCCTCATTGTCATCCTGAGCGGAGCCGCAAAGCGGCGGAGTCGAAGGACGGGCGTGCGAGGCGTCCCCTGAGCGAGCGAAGCGAGTCGAAGGGCGCCCTCGTTCCCCTAGTCACAACCGACCGTCGACGCAGAATGTCTGGCATGAAGAGTTACTTCGTTTATATGCTGCTGTGCGCGGACCGTTCGTTTTACATCGGGGTCACCAATGATGCGGACAAGCGACTTGCCGAACACCAAATGGGGTGCGACCGAGGGAGCTATACGTTCAAACGCCGGCCGGTGAAACTTGTTTACTGTGCTGAATTCGGAAACGTCGACGAAGCCATTGCCTGGGAGAAGCAAATCAAGGGATGGTCGCGCGCGAAGAAGGTCGCCTTCATCAGCGAAAACTGGGAGTTACTTCACGATCTCGCTAAGCGTACGCGACGGGAGGTAGGCCTCGTCCTTCGACTCCGCGCCTGCGGCGCTCCGCTCAGGATGACAAGCGAAGCTCACGCTGACGCCCGCCGCGCTCAGGGTGACGTTAGGGCTATTACTGCGTCGGTGAACTCGGTTGTGGTGGCTTGGCCGTTTAGGTCGGCGGTGGCTATGCCTTCGCGCAACGCGGTGAAGGCTGCTTCGGTGATTGCGCGCGATGCGGCGTGGGCGCTTGGATCGTCGACGTAGGCGAGAATCGCCGATGCCGCGAGAATCATCGCCAGTGGATTGGCGACGTTTTTGCCGTGGAGGCGCGGCGCGGTGCCGTGCGGTGCCTCGGCCATTACCGTTGTGGGCTTGAGGTTTTCGTCGAAGGCCAGCAGCACCGACTCCGCTCCAGCGATCGAACCAAAGAGCTGCATCACCAGATCCGAGAGGCAGTCGCCGTCGCGATTGAGTGAGGGAATTACCAGCGGCGCATCGCCGGCGGCGGATAGCAGCAAGGCGTAGGTCGCGTCGATGAGCTGCGGATCGTAACGAATTTCGGGATGCCGTTCCGCCGCGGCGTCCATCTCTTCTTTAAGCATCCCTTCGTAAATCGGGCTGACGGTATACTTTGGTCCGCCGAAAACCACCCCGCCGACTTTTCCCGCATGCACGAAGGCATACTCGGAAACGTAGCGGCAGATGCGCCGCGAGATGCGTTCGGTGCGGAAGGCGTACTCGTCGACGCCGTCGCCCTCACGCCACTCTTTGGCGCCGTAGGCATCGCCGACCGCCATCCGCACGACCGAGATCGGCGCGTGAATGCCGCCGACGGGAAGGACCCGCGGCAGCTTACGTCCGGTTCGAACGATGACGCTGCCGCCGATTGCCTCACGCAGAATGCGGTTGGGAGAGCCGACGTCGTTGCTGGTTTCGGGCGTAATGGTGGCGGCCTTGAGCCCCAGGTGGTGGCGGCGCATTGCGTCGGCCGCTTCCAGCACCACGGCATTGCCGGTCGCGCGCCGTTTCTCCAGCGAAAGATCGTAACGCTCGAAGCGCAGTGCCACGCCGGTGACGCGCGGATCCAGCACGCGCAGCGCTTCCAGCAACAACTCCTGTCCGGTCTGGTCGCCCTCGAGGACGACGAGCGTCGGCGTGCTCAAAATGAACTCCAGGTATAACGAAGAAGAAGAAGATTCCATGGCACGCACCCGTCAGCGGAGCCGAAGGGCGCTTGCGAGGACGAGGCTCAACCTCGAGATCATTGGGATTGCCGCCGTCGCACTCGCCGTCCTCTGCGGCATCGCCTTGGCGGCCCCTCACTATGCCGGAAGCATCGGCGGCTGGATCGCCTCCCAACTAAGGTGGCTCTTCGGTCGTGCCGCGCCGCTCTTCCCAGTGCTCGTCATACTCTTTGGCGCGATTGTCTTTTTAGAAGTCAACGTACCGCGCATGATCGCCCGGCTCGGCTGCACGGCACTCGCGTACTTCGTCATCATCGACGCAATGTTCGGCGCCGGCGGCGAGCGCCGCGGCGGCGTCGTCGGCGCGAATATTTGGTGGGCGCTCCATGCCATGATCGGTACGGTGGGCGCCTGGATCGCGTTGTGGTTTGCGATGCTCGCGCTAACGCTGTGGATCACCAACGTCAGCATGAAACAGACCATCGGACGCGTCATCGTTTACTTCGGTGGCCTCAAGCCGCCGCCGATGCCCAAGCTCCCGAAGCTGCAGATGGAACTTCCCGGGCACGAGTCCCTACGCGAAGCCTTCGCGCTGCCGATGAAGCCGATTCAGCCGCGCAGCGTCGTACAGACCGAACTCGAAATCGTCGCCGAACCGCCGCCGGCCGTCTCGCCGCGCGCCGTCGTGAGCGGTACCGTCGAACCCACGGTTCGCGAGACGGTGATCGAGTACAATCCGCCGGCGCCGCCCGGGCCGCCGCGCGAATCGCGCTACGAAGAGCCGGGTGAGACGCGTACCTACCGGCTTCCCGACCTCTCCCTCTTTGATGTCCCGCCGAGCCAGCACGTCGACGACTCAAACCGCGCTCACATCCTCGAAGACACGCTGGCCAGCTTCGGCGTCGGCGCGAAGGTCGTGCACATCGAGCGCGGCCCGTCGATCGCACGGTACGAGCTGCGCCCCGAGCGCGGCGTCAAGATTTCGCGCATTGCCTCGCTGGCCGACGATATCGCCTTGGCGCTGGCCGCGACCAGCGTGCGCATCGAAGCGCCGATTCCCGGAAAGTCGGCGGTCGGCATCGAGGTTCCGAATCAAACCATCTCGATCGTAGCAATTCGCGAGATCCTCGACTCACTGCCCAATCGCGGGCAGGTTCCACCGCTCTGGATGGCGCTCGGCAAGGACATCACCGGCCGGCCGGTTTTCGGCGATCTCTGTAAGATGCCGCATCTGCTCGTGGCCGGCGCAACGGGCGCCGGCAAGTCGGTCTGCCTCAACACGATCATCGCCTCGCTGCTGGTCAGTGCGACGCCGGATCAAGTGCAGATGTTGATGATCGACCCCAAGCGCGTCGAGCTAAGCGTCTACAACGGCATCCCCCATCTCATCAAGGACGTCATCACCGACCCGCGCCTGGCCGCCGGTGCGCTCTTCGAGATGACCAAAGAAATGGAATCGCGCTACGAGCGCTTCGCTAAAGCCGGTGTGCGTAAGATCGAAGAGTACAACGCAAAATATCCGACCGAACATTTGCCGTACGTCGTGATCATCATCGACGAGCTGGCCGACCTCATGCTGGTCGCCCCGGCGCGCGTCGAGACGACGATCATGCGTCTGGCGCAGCTGGGCCGCGCGACCGGAATCCATCTCGTCGTCGCCACCCAGCGCCCATCGGTTGACGTCATTACCGGTCTCATCAAAGCCAACGTACCGTCGCGCATCTCGTTTGCGGTCAGCTCGCAGGCCGACTCGCGCGTCATCCTCGACCTCAACGGCGCCGAACGGTTGCTCGGGCGCGGCGATATGCTCTTTCTGCCGATCGAGGCGCCCAAACCCATTCGCGCGCAGGGCGCGCTCATCACCAACGCAGAGGTTGGCCGGCTGGTGGAGTTCTGGGCGCGCCAAGCCCGTCCCGACAATCTGCTCGACGTCGAAGTCGTTCCCGTCGGCGATGAAGATGAAGGGCGGCGCGACGTCGACCCGCTCTGTTTTGAGGCCGCCAAGTTCATCATCGAGAGCAACTACGCGTCGACGGCCGCGCTGCAATCGCAGTTTTCGATCGGCCACCCGCGCGCGGTGCGCGTGATGAAGCAGCTCGAGGAGTTCAAAGTCGTCGGCCAGCACGAGGGAACCAAGCCGCGCAAGATTCTCGTCGGCCTAGCCGAGCTGGAGCTGATGGCGCCGCGGCTGGGGAAGGGCCCGAACTCGCAGCAAGATCTCTTCGGTGAGGACTAGGTGGTAAGGCGCGCGTTCGTGCGATCTTGCGTGTTCGTCGCGTTCGTTTCTTGGGCGCTCTTCACGCTGCTCGGCACCTACGTGGTGCGCAACGGCGAGCCGGCGGCGCTGGCGGCGTTGCAGCAATCGCTGGTTAATCACTCGACGCTGCTCGCCTGGTGGATTACCTGGTCGTGCTACGTGCAAGTGATCGGCCCGATCGCGATCTTGCTGCTGATCGCCGCCGTCTTGATGAAGGCCTGGCGGACGCGAATTCTCTTCAGTATCGTGATGCTGCTGCTCAGCTGGCGCGCCGCCGACCTCTTGCAGCACTATTTCGCTCGCGTTCGTCCGATGGATTGGGTCGTCAAGCACGAGACGGCATTCTCGTATCCCAGCTCGCACGCCGCGATTGCCTTCGGCTTTTACGGGTTATGGGCCGTGATGATTTACTGGTCCGATCTTCCGGCAGGCGTTCGGCGCATCAGTGCGCTCTTGCTTGCCGCCTTGACCGTCGCGATCTGCTGGTCGCGTCTGGCGCTGGGCGCGCACTACGTCACCGACCTCGTGGGAGGCGCCCTGCTGGCGATCGGACTGGTGGCCGCCGGCCTGGCCGTAGTGCCGATCGCGCCTTTTCGCATTGCGGGGCGGTCGTAGGGCGAGGAGAATAGGGCGGATATGAGGTCGCAGGATCCGGCGCTGGCGGCGATCGAGCGCAAGCTCGACGCCGGAACGCCACTCTCGCTCGAGGACGGCCTCGCGCTTTACCGTACCCCCGACATTCACAATCTGGGCCGCTTGGCGCGGGCCCAGAAGGAGCGCAAGAGCGGCAAGAAAGTCTTCTACGTCCTCAATCGTTACATCAACTCGACCAACGTCTGCTTTGCCGGTTGCACGTTTTGCTCGTTTGCCGCCGATGAGTTCAAGGAGCCGCAGCGCGTCTTCCGGATGACGCCCGATCAGGTCTTCGCCAAGGCGCTCGAAACGGGGTCGAACTTCAATCAGATCCATATCGTCGGCGGACACGACCCGCGCCAGCTCTCGCTCGACTATTGGCTGCCGCTCATGCGCCGCTTCAAACAGGCGCTGCCGCACGTCCAGCTTTCGCTCTTCACCGCCGCGGAGATCGAGTACATGGCCAAGCGCCATCGCCTCGCGTTCCCGGCGATCGTCAGCGCGCTCAAAGAGGCCGGACTCGACAACGTCAACGGCGGCGCGGCCGAGATTTTCGCCGATGCAACCCGCTCGAAGATCTGCCCGAATAAAGTGTCGGCCGACAACTGGCTCGTCATTCACGAGGAGCTGCATCGCCAAGGCGTGGCTTCGAACGCGACGATGCTCTACGGGCACATCGAGTCGCTCGAGGAGCGCGTGGATCACATGATTCGGCTGCGCGAGTCGCAGGAGCGCTCGCCGGGCTACAACGCTTTTATTCCGCTGGCGTTCCATCCCGACGGCAACGAGCTTTCGTACTGCGGTTGGACGACCGGCCTGGACGACATCCGTACCTTTGCCGTCGCGCGGCTCATGCTGCACAACTTCGACCACATCAAAGCCTACTGGATGATCCAAGGGCTCAAGGTCTGCCAGGTCGCGTTGGAATTCGGCGCCGACGACATGGACGGCACGCACGGTTCGACCGACGAAGAGATGATTTACCACGCGGCCGGAACGCAGTCGGGTCAATACGTCGACGATCGCGAGTTCCGCCGTCTCATCGAAGAGGCAGGTTACGTTCCGGTGCGCCGCAACTCGACTTACGACGAGTTTCCGTGGGACTGGACGCCTCCCGAGCGCGAGCGCGAACTGGTGGGTGCCTCATCGTGACGAGCCTGCGCTGCGGGCGCATCAAATATACCAACGACCTGCCGGTTTACGCCGCGTTCGATGCCGGCGCTATCGCGTATCCCGGAACGCTGCACGCCGACATTCCGGCGCAGCTCAACGCGATGCTGTTGAGCGGCGACCTCGACGTCAGCCCGATCAGCGCTTTTACTTGGGCAGCGAACTCGGAAGATCTCGTGCTTCTGCCCGATCTCTGCATTGGTGCACGCGACGAGGTCGTTTCGGTCGTGCTGGTCTCGGCGACGGCGCCGGAGAAGCTCGGCGGCGCTCGAGTCTTTGTTTCCAGCGAGTCGGCCAGCGGGCGCGCCTTGTTGCGCGTGATTTTGGAACGGCGCTACGGGGTTCGCGCGCACTACGTTGACGAATCACAGCCTTTGGCGCGCGCTTGCGAGGGCGACCCGACGCTGCTTATCGGCGACTCGGCGATCGACGCGATCGAACGCTTTCCGGCGGCCAACGTCTACGATTTGGGACGGCTTTGGCACGAATGGACGAGCCAGCAAACGGTTTTCGCGGTGTGGGCGGCGCGGCGCGACGCGTATGCGCGCGATCCGCTCGCCGTGCGCGCTTGCATGCACGCGTTGACCGACTCGTACACTTGGTCGCGCTCGCACGTTGAAGAAGTGATCGCGCTGGCGCAGCGGGAGATTCCACGGCCGCAAGGGTTTTACGAGACGTACTACGGCAAGCTGAACTTCATGTTCCACGCGGCGGCGCGCAATGGGTTGGCGGCGTACTGCCGCGAGCTCGTCGCGATCGGCGCGATTCCGAAGCTTCCGTCGTTTTTTGGAGAGCAGCTGCATGCCCTCGCTGGATAGCCTGCTCGAGCGCGCCGCCTCGGGCGGCCGGCTCTCGTTCGATGAAGGCCTGCGTCTCTACGGCGAGGCCGACATTCACGAGCTGGGCGCGGCGGCGCACGCGCGGCGCTTGGCGATGCATCCCGGCGACGTCGTTACCTACGTCATCGACACGACGATCAACTATACCAACGTCTGCAACGTGCACTGCACCTTCTGTGCGTTCTTCCGGCCCGAGCATCACAAAGAGGGCTACACGATGTCGCACGATCAGGTGCTCGATCGCGTGAAATATGCGGTCGACCAAGGTGCGACGCAGATCATGATTCAGGGCGGCGTCAATCCGGAGCTAGGAATCGACTGGTTCGCGCAGCTCTTCGAGCGCGTCGCCCGCGAGTATCCGCAAGCCGACCTGCACTCGCTCTCGGTTTCGGAGATCGTCGGGCTGGCCTACGTCGAGGGGATTCCGACGCGTGAGGTCTTGGCGCGATTGAAAGCGGCGGGCATGAAGTCGCTCCCCGGCGCCGGTGCGGAGATTTTGGTGGAACGCGTGCGCAAGCGCATCTCGGCGCGCAAAGTGAAGCCCGAAGAATGGCTTGGCGTAATGCGTGAGGCACAGCTGTTGGGGTTGCCGACGACCGCGACCATGATGTTCGGGTCGATCGAAACGCCGGCCGAGCGCATCGAGCATCTCGACGTGCTGCGCCAACTGCAAGACGAGACCGGTGGCTTTACCGCCTTTATTCCGTGGTACTACGTTCCGTTCAAGACGCCGCTGCGCGGCAAGGAATCAACGGGACTGGAGTATCTGCGCGTGTTGGCGATATCGCGGCTCTATCTCGACAACTTCCCCCACCTGCAAGCTTCGTGGCTGACGCCAGGATTGAAGATGGGCCAGCTCGCGCTGTTCTACGGGTGCGACGACATGGGCGGCACGATCATCGAAGAGCAAGTCGTCCACGACGCCGGCAGCACCAACGAAGCAACGCGCAAAGATATCGAGAACATCATCACCCGAGCCGGCTTCCGCCCCGTCGTGCGCGACACATATTGGAACCTCCGCCCGGGAATGGAACTAGCACTGTCATCCTGAGCTCGCCGTTGTCATCCTGAGCGGAGCGCCGTAGGCGCGAAGTTGTGTCACCCTTCGACAGGCTCAGGGTGACACTGCCTTGATCGTTGCGGCGCCTAGGACTTCGTCGCCGTCTAGATCGAGTAACGCTACGAGTTGACCGGGTGAGACTGCTCGGACGGGGTGCTCGAAACGCAAGCGCAGTAACCCATCGTCGCCAATCGACGCCGATGCCGGCGTCGGCTCAGAGCGATAGCGAATCATCGCTCTCACCGGCGTGGCGCCGGTAAAACGCTCGGGCCGGATGAGGTTTACCTCGTCGGCCACCAGCTCGCTTGAAAGCAGCTCGTCTTCGCGGCCGACGACGATGGTGTTGGTTTCCGCGTCGATGCGGGTGACGTAGCGCGCGCCCTCGCTGCTCGCGGGAAGCTTCGCGCGCTGACCGATCGTGTAGTGTGCGATTCCCGCGTGCTCGCCGACGCGCTCGCCGCCGCTCGTTACCACCGCACCGCCGGTATTGATCTCGGGTCGCAGTCGCGCCAGCACGTGCCGGTAGTCGCCGCCCTCGACGAAGCAGACGTCCATTGACTCCGTCTTATCGTGCACGGGGAGTCCGAGGCGGCGCGCTTCCGCGCGCGTGCCCGCCTTGTCGAGCTCGCCCAGCGGAAGCAGAAGGCGGTCGAGCTGCTCCGAGGCGAGCTGTGCCAGCGCGTAGGCCTGATCTTTGGCATGGGGATTGCGGTAGAGATGCACGCCGTCCCCACCACGCTCGATGCGAGCGTAGTGCCCCGTCGCGACGTAACGCGCGTTGAGGCGATCGGCGTACTGCACCAGCGTACCGAGCTTTACGAAGTTATTGCACGAAACGCACGGGTTGGGCGTTCTTCCGCGCGCGTACTCGCCGGCGAAGCGCTCGACGACGGTGCGCGTGAAGACTTCTTCAAAGTCCAGAACGTAGTGCGGAATGCCGAGCTTTGCCGCGCTGCGGCGCGCGTCGTCGAAATCGTCGATGCCGCAACAGCTTTTCGCATGCGCCGGCTTTGACGGCGTGTACATCTTCATCGTGATTCCAACAACGTCGTAACCACGTTCGACTAAAAGTGCGGCGGCGACGGCGGAGTCAACTCCCCCACTCATCGCCGCGATTACGCGTTCTGTAGACATCGAGTGCGAACAGGATAACATTAAGGCGGGGCCAACTCAAAGCATCAATGTCGGGGGCGTTTCAAGCGCTAGGAGACCGATTTCGCGAGGCTCGCGAGGCACGCGGTCTGGCCCTTTCAGACGCGGCCGAGCAAATAAGGATTCGCTCTGTCTACCTGGCGGCAATCGAGGACGAGAACTGGAGCGCGATCGGCGCGCCGGTCTACGTTCGCGGCTTCCTGCGAACCTACGCGCGTTATCTCAGGCTCGACCCCGAAGAGGCCGTCGCCTCTTTCAATCAGACGCTGGGCAGCCCAGCGAGTGGGAACGGCGACGATTCGGGCGAGCCAACCCGCGCCAGCCGTCGGGGGCGGTCGGGTTCGGCCCTCATTTGGGTGGCGGCCACGGTGGCCGTTCTCTTGATTGCTTTCGTCGTCTACAACGAACTGACGATGCGCCGCGGCGGCGTCACCGTCGCGCAGTCGACGCCGGCGCTGCCGGCCTCGGCGTCACCCGAGGCGTCGGCCACCTCGACGGGTGCCTCCCCCTCGCCCGCGGCGAGCCCCACACCCGCCGCCGGCCCTGGCGGAGCCAACTCGATTGCCTTGGTGCTCTCCGCGCCGTCCTGGCTGCGGCTCACCGTTGACGGAAATGTTAGCATGGAGGGTACCTTTCCGGCGGGAACCTCCAAGACGTTCCACGGTAAGAATGCCTTGGTGCGCATCGGTAACGCCGGCGGCGTAGAGATCTACGTAGACGGCAAGGACGTCGGCAAGCTCGGTAAGGCGGGCGACGTTGTCGAGCACGCCTTCACCCTTTGAGAGGAGCACGGTAGAACTTGGCGAGCGAATC
>CAZMPP010000056.1:0-12130 GCA_964568035.1 uncultured bacterium | reverse complement strand
ACGCCCTATGCGCACCTGATGATTCCGGTGAGCTCGCTGACGGCGAGCACGCCCCCGCAATAAGCGGCGCGTCGCTTAGAGCATGTAAGTTTTCGGCGGATTCTCCATCCGGAGGATCGGGCGGTCGATTCTGAAGGGCGTGAGGTCGAGCGTTTCGCTCACACGCCCTTCATGTTTTCCAAAGGCGAACTCGCCGAGAATCCGGCCGATGACCGAGGCGAACTTGAAGCCGTGGCCGCCACCAACGGCTACGCTGACGTTCGGATGGCCGGGTAAGCGATCGATGATGAAATCGCGATCGGGTGTCAGCGCGTAGAGGCACGTCTTGAGCCGCTGCACGGGCCCAAATGCGCCGGGCAGATAGCGCTCGACGAAACCGCTCACGCGCGCGGTAAGGTCGGCGTCCTCTTCGAAGCCGCGCGTATCGGGATCGACCGGCTTTCCGCCGGCATCTTGCGTGATCTTAACGGTGGCGGCTTCGCCGAACTCTGGAAAGCCGTAGAACGACGGATCGTCCATCCAAATCCAAATCGGAAACTTGCCCATCGCGAAACCGGCAAGGTCGCGCGGCTTGAAATATATGACCTGCTCCTTCGTCACTTCCATCGGAATGCGCAGATTGAAGTGGGCCAGCATACGCGGCGTCCACGACGCCGCCGCGAGAACCAGACTGCCGGCCCGGTAGCATTCTCCGCCGGCCTCGACCGCGATCTCTGCGCCATCGGTGGTGATGCGCGTCACCGGTGAGTTTGCGCGCAGCGTGGCGCCGAGTTTTACGGCGGTTTCGCGAAGGACTGCGGTGGCGCGATCGGCCGCGACGATTCCGCTGTCCGGCTGAAAGAGCCCGTGCACGTCGTCGCCGATTTGCCATACCGGCCAGCGCCGCCGAATCTCATCGGCGTCGAGCTCTTCGAAGTGAACGTCGCACGCGCGCATCGACTCGGAGTAATTCGCCAGCGGAATGGCGCCGTCGCGCGGCCCAATGTCCAGACCGCCGGTCTTAAAGACGACCCGCTCGGCCGCGTCGATTTCAAGTGCCTCCCACGCGGCATAGGCTTCTTTCGCGAGCCGCACGTACGCCGGAGAGAAGTACGAAAGGCGAATAATGCGCGACCAATCGTGCGAGCTGCCGCGTTCGTGCCCGAAGTCGAACTGCTCGAGGCCGAGCACCTTTGCTCCGGCTTTGGCCAGCCAGTACGCCGCGCCGCTGCCCAACGCCCCGAGGCCGACGACGATAACGTCATAGTCGCGCGTCACGACACGCCCCGATCGCGCAGATACCGGCGAATATCGAGGCTGGCATCCTCCATCGGCGCGTAATAGCCGCGATCAAAGGCTCGCGATTTCATTCCGGCTTGCACGTTCTCACAGATGCTCCAGTCCTGGCGGTTGACCAGATCCCAAAATTCGGCAACGTCGCTTGGCTCGAAGCCGGGCTTGCCCATCTCGCCGGGATGAAAGAGCAGATCGCAGACGATCGTCGTGCTCGCCGGTGCGTGCGGCCAGACGGAGAAGGCGGCAACGTGTTCGGCTGCCAGGCTCAACATAAAGTTCGGATAGATCAGCTCACCCTTGTGACGGGTGCGCTCGTCGTCGCTCAAACCGGGAAATGGTTCCCGGTTGGTCGTGCCGCTGTTGGTGAAGGTCCACGCGCCGTCGCGATGCGGAATGCCGCGCTCCCAATCCAGATCCGCGCCGCCGTGCTTTCTGAAAGCCGGCACCAAGCGACAGAGCTCCGGATGAACGCCGGCGCAGTGGTAACACTCGTTGTAGTTCTCGAGGATCACCTTCCAGTTGGCGGCCACTTCATAACGCAACGTCACGCCGATCCGCAGATCGCCGAGCGGATAGCGCGAAAGGCGTTGTGGAATTTCCCCAAGTTGAGCTTCCAGCGTAGCCGTTTCGGCGCGCGCCTGAGACAGGTTGACGAACAGGAATCCGCCCCATTCGGCCACGCCGGCACGATGCAAGCGGCGGGCTTCGGGCGGCACGCCTTCGGGTTCGACGAAGGGCGAGGCGACCAGCCGGCCGTCCAGCGCGTAGGCCCATGCATGGTATGGACAGCGGATGGCACCGCGCACGACGCCCTCGCCGCAGAGCAACCGGCTTCCGCGATGGCGGCAGAAATTCAGATGCGCGTGCAGCCCGTTCTCGCTACGGATGAGGATGACGCTTTCACCGGCCACGTCAAGCACCCGATAGCAGCCCACGCCCGCTACTTGCTCTGCTCGACCGGCATAAAACCACTGGTCCCAGAAGATCGCGCCTCGTTCCCGCGCAAAGAACGCCTCGTCCCAATACGCGGCCCGCGGAAGAGAGGCCTCAAGTGCGATAATTTCCGAAGGTTTCACCGCTTGATTTACCAAATGCCCAAATGAACTGCTGGTGTGAGGCGGATTCCGGCAAACATAAAAGGAAACCTCCGGAGTGGTGGCATGCAGACGTTCATAAAGCCTGCGGTGGGCAGCGGCGCCATGACTTTGGCGTCTTCGTGGTACACCTCGCCCGAGATTTTCGCGGTCGAGCAAGAGCGCATCTTTACGCGCGATTGGATTTGCGTCGGACGCGAAGAGCAGATCGCGCATACCGGAGACTTTTTCACGGTCGAGACGGCCGGCGAGAGTCTGATCGTTACGCGCGACGCCGGCGGCGTAGTGCACGCCTTTTTCAACGTTTGCCGACATCGCGGGACGCGAGTCTGCGAGCAGCACGCCGGACGTTTTCACGGCTCGATTCAATGCCCGTACCATGCGTGGACCTACGGCCTGGACGGCGAGCTCAAGGTAGCGCGCAACATGACGGAGGTTCCCGGCTTCGACCGCGCGGCCTATCCGCTCAAAGAAGCCGGCGTTGGCTTATGGGAAGGCTTCATCTTCGTTCGACTGACCGATTCGTCCGAGACTTTCGATCGCGCCTTCGCACCGTTGGCCGGAAGGTTCGACGCGTGGAACATCGGCAGCTTGCGCACCGCCCGGCACATACGCTACGAGCTGGCCTGCAACTGGAAGCTCGTCTTCATGAACTACTCCGAATGCTACCACTGTCCGCTGGTGCACCCGCAGCTCGACAAGCTTTCGCCCTCGGATAGCGGACGCAACGACCTTTCCGAGGGACCGTTTCTCGGCGGCTATTCCGAGCTGCGCGAACCCGGCACGAGTTTAACGACGAGCGGGCACACCTCGCGGCCGCCGCTGCCCGGCGTCAACGGCGATAACCTCGCGCGGATGTACTACTATACGCTCTTTCCGTCGCTGCTTTTGAGCACCCATCCCGACTACGCGATGGTGCACTACGCCAAACCGCTCGCGCCCGACCGCACCGAAGTCGTCTGCGCGTGGCTCTTCGATCCGCAGACGATGGCGCAGCGCGATTTCGATCCGAGCGACGCGATTGATTTTTGGGATCTCACCAACCGGCAAGATTGGCGCGTGAACGAGCTGACGCAGCTCGGCCTCAAATCGCGCGCCTATTCGCCGGGTCCGTACTCCAATGCCGAGGCATTGCTCAACGCCTTCGATCGCCATTACCTGCGCGTGATGGGAGCGTAGGTTACGCTCGGCGTGCTGCTTGCCGCCGCCGTGGCAATTCCGCCGCTGCACGAGATCGCTTGGCGCAACACCGGCCCCGCCGTTGCGGGCGGCCGCACCTCGGGCGTGGCCGGTACCGATGCCGATCCCTATCTGTATTATTTCGGCGGCGCCGACGGTGGCGTTTGGAAGACGACCAACGGCGGACTGACCTGGAAGAACGTCTGGCCGAAAGAAGCCGTCGGCGCCATCGGCGCGGTCGCGATCGATCCGCACGACCGCAACACGGTCTGGGTTGGAACGGGCGAGCCGAACTTTCGTAACGACATTTCATACGGCGACGGCGTCTGGATCACGCACGACGGGGGCGCGCACTGGCGCAACGTCGGTCTTGGGGGCACCTGGGCGATCGCCCAAGTCTCCATCGATCCGCGCGATTCGCGTCACGTGCTGGTCGCCGCGGCCGGCAATCCGTACCGCGACAGCTCCGAGCGAGGCGTCTATCGTACAACCAATGGCGGGCGAACGTGGACGCGCACGCTCTATCTCGGACCCTCCAGCGGTGCATCGGACGTCACAGTCGATCCAACGAATCCCAACGTCGTCTTCGCCGGGATCTGGCAGTTTCGCCGCGTGCCGTGGAGTTTTACCAGCGGCGGCCCGCTCGACGGTCTCTTCAAGTCGACCGACGGCGGCACAACCTGGCAGCGCCTGCGCGGAAATGGGCTTCCGGCCGGAGAGATGGGACGCATCGGCATCGCGGTGGCGGGAAAGCGCGTCTACGCCGTCATCCAATCTAAAGAGGGCGTCATGTGGCGCTCCGACGACAGTGGCGCCCGTTGGAAGCTTATGACGCGCGATACGCTGGTCAATCAGCGGCCCTTCTACATGAGCCGCCTCGCCGTAGACCCCGCAAATCGCAATCACGTCTTCTTCTCTTCCGAAGA
Organism: uncultured bacterium; assembly: GCA_964568035.1. GTDB lineage: Bacteria > Vulcanimicrobiota > Vulcanimicrobiia > Vulcanimicrobiales > Vulcanimicrobiaceae > Cybelea. The sequence continues at coordinate 7,656 of CAZMPP010000056.1, read as the reverse complement.
TCTCATCGAGACGCGCGACGGCGGCAAGACCTACGACGACGTGACCGGAGCGGTGCACCAGGACCATCACGGGCTGTGGATCTCGCGCGACGGACGCCGCATCATCGAAGCCAACGACGGCGGCGCGCCGATCTCGATCGACGGCGGCAAGACGTGGGATTGGCGATTCAACGTCGTGTTGGCACAGATTTACCGCATCGGATACGACCTTGAGAACCCGTATCACGTCTGCGGCGGCATTCAAGACAACGACTCCTACTGCGGCCCCGCCGATTCGCTGAGTAACTTTGGAATCGAAAACTCCGACTGGCGCGCCGTCGGCAACGACGGCGACGGATCGTGGGTCTGGCCCCAGCCCGGCGATCCAAACTCGATTTGGAACGTCGGCGTCAGCCAGCTCAACGGTCAGCTCGGCATCTTTAACCTGCACTCGCGGCAGAACTACGATATCTCGCCGGACGTCACCGACACCAACGGCCGCGGACTCGCCGGGCTGCCCTACCGCTCGAACTGGGAAGCGCCGATTGCTTTTTCCGGCAACGGCGCATTCGGCTATTTCGGAGCCAACGTGCTCTTTCAAACGGCCGATCGCGGACGTACCTGGGGCGTCGCCAGTCCCGATCTCACGCGCAACGATCCGAACAAGCAGCGTGTCGCCGGCGGTCCGATCAACACCGACGTCTCGGGGGCGGAGTTCTACGACACGCTCTTCGACATCGCACCGTCGCGTCTGGACCCCAGACGCATTTGGGTCGGCACCGACGATGGTTTGGTGCAGTTGACGACCGACGCGGGAACGCATTGGCGCAACGTTACGCCGCCCGGGATTGCCGAGTGGGGCCGCATCGATACCGTCGAAGCCTCGAGCGCCGACGCGCGGCGCGCGTACGTCGCCATCGACCGTCACGTGATGGGCGACCCGCACCCCTACGTGCTGGTTACCGACGATTCCGGTGCGACGTGGCGTTCGATCGTTGCCGGCCTGCCGCGCGATCAATACGTGCACGTCGTACGCGAAGACCCGCAGAACCCCGACGTTTTATACGCCGGCTTGGAACAGGGTGTGTGGATCTCGTTTAACCGCGGCGCGCAGTGGCAGAGTCTGCGGCTGAACATGCCGTCGGTAGCGGTGCACGACATGCGGATTCAGCCCGAGACGCACGATCTCGTCATCGCCACCCACGGACGGGGCTTTTGGATTCTCGACGACGTCAGCGCGCTGGCCGGATTGAGCGCCGCGCTGGCCGCCGCTGCGCCGAGACTCTTTCCGATACCGGCCGCCTACACGTGGTACCGGTGGTGGACCTCGTCCTATGGAACGCACCCCGACGAGTGTTGCCTTGCGGCCGGCGTCTATTCGGGCGAAAATCCGCTCGACGGGGCGACCATTACCTATTACTTGCCCCGCGCCTCCGACGTACGGGTCGAGGTTCGCGACGGGGCCGGAACGATCGTCCGCTGCTTTCACGCGCCCGGCGGCTCAGGCGTTGAACGTACGTCATGGGATCTCACCGAGACGCCGCCGGTGCCCTGGCTGCGCGCGCGTGATTGGAACAGCGGCGGCACGGGGGCAACGGTGATTCCGCAACGCTACATGCTTCAGCTTCACGCGGGCTCCGCCACTGTGGAAGCGCCGCTGGTGGTCTCGCCCGATCCGCGCGCCCAATGGCAACAGAGCGACTATGTTGCGCGATACCGCTTCGTGTCGGCGCTCAACGACGAGTTGTCACAAATGGATGCAGCTCTCAATCGCCTCGATGCCTCGCCGCATTTGCGACGCGAGGGCGCCCCGGTCTACGCGGCGTTGACGTCGGGGGTGGTCAACTCCGAAGACGATCTCTTGCAACCCGACAAACTGCGCGAGCGCCTGACGATTCTGCAGGGCGTGATCGCGCTCTCTCAAGGTCCGCCGACGCCTGCCCAGCTTGGCGAGTCGGCCGCCATTCACACCCAGTTCGTTGCCGCGATGAGTGCCTACCACGAGTTCTTAGCCGCGCACCATTTACCGCCCGATCCCAAGCCGGAGGTGTGTCATGATTAAGGTCTCCCTACCGCGCGCGCTACCGGGAACGCTGCTCCTACTCGCGCTGCTCTTTAACGCATTGCCAGCAAGCGCGGGGACGACCGGTGGAATAAACGGTATCGTTACCGAGACCGGAACGACGACGCCTGTTGCCGGCGCTAAGGTAACGGCGACGAGTCCCTCGCAGAGCGCTACCACGACGACGGACGCGCGAGGACACTTCGCCTTTGTCTCGCTCGCGCCCGATGAGTATACGCTCTCGCTGGAAAAGGCGGGGTACGCACCCGTTTCTTATTCGGGCGTGGCAGTCTTCGCCGACGCGCAGCAGACGCTGACGATCCCAATGCACGTCGCGCTGAGAACGATCGCCAGCGTCACTTCGCGCAGCGGCTCCAGCCTGGTGCGGCCGGGGACTACGGCCGACCTTTATTCGGTCAATGCCGCGCAGCAAGAGCGCACCGCGGTCCTCGGCGGCGGCGGCGCGCTCAATAGCGCATACTCGGCGATCGCATCGGTGCCCGGCGCGTACGTCCCGGCCAATCAGAACGGATACTTGCAGGCGGTGCACGTGCGCGGTGGCGACGCCTCGGAGGTCGGCTACGAATTTGACGGCATTCCCGTCAACCGCGCCTTCGACAACTATCCTTCGGGCTCGCTCTCGTCGCTCGGACAGCTCGAGCTGCAAGTCTACACCGGGGCCACGCCGGCCAACGCGGAAGCCCAAGGTTTGGCGGGTTTCATCAATCAGGTCATCAAGACCGGAACGTTCCCCGGCTACGCCACGGCCAACGTGAGCATGGGCACGCCGATCTTTTATCACAGTGCCAACGTCGAGGTGGGCGGCGCATCGCCCGACCGTCTCTTCTCGTATTACGTCGGTATCGGCGGCTACAATCAAGATTACCGCTACGTCGATCAGTTCGGTGGCGCGGCCTACACGTCTGAGTTCGGCCAGCAGTTGGGTTCCTGCCCGAGTCCGTCGGGATTGAGCGGCACCGTGCTCCCGTCATGCTTCACCAACGGAAAACCGAACGTCGGCCCCAACGGTACGCCCGGATGGATATTGGGACCGGTTGGCTTCGGATCGATCAACGCGGCCAACGTCGCCAACCGCACGACGATCGTTAATCTGCACGTCGGCATACCGCACAAACACGACTCGCTGCGCGACGACGTTCAGCTGCTCTACGACAACGACGAGATCTTTACCACGTTCTTAAGCTCGGTCAACGACGAAGGTTATCAGAACTGGATCAATACGGTCGGCGTCTTCCCGCCGTACTACCTCGACGCGTGGGGCTACAAGGGTGCCACCGGTACGCTCCTGCCGCAAAACTACCGGTCTCTGGTAACGCCCTACTTCTATCCCTCGTCGCCGCCGCATCCTTTTTACGGCGCGATTCCCGACCCGTACAATCAGCGCGATCGCGGCTACAACGGTCAGGCCATCGTCAAGCTTCAGTATCAAAAGAACTTCAGCTCCAACGCGTTCATGCGCGTCTACGGTTACACGTACTACTCGGACTGGATCGAAAACGGTCCCATGATGTCCCTGCAGCCCTATGCCTATTACGATTCGGGCGACTACGAGATCAACAACCACACCCGCGGGGTGAGCGTTTCGTTTACCGATCAGATCAGTCCGCAGATGTTGATCCAAGCCGAAGGAAGCTATACGACCTCCAGCGGCGCGCGAATCTATAACGAGCAGATGTTCCAGTACGGGAAAGCCTATGGCAACGCATTCGCCGTCCTGGTCAATGCCAACCATCCCAACAGCGGCACCTGCTACCACATCAATCAAGGCGGTGGATCGCCGTACACCGTCGCCACGACCTGTTCCGACGGCCAGGGCAGCGGCGTCACCTACGGTCAGTTGCCGACCTTCCTGCATCTCAACGAACCGGGCTATAACAGCAACGTCAGCGGTTTGAGGTGCGGCGGGGGACCGTGCTCGTATTACGTCGTCGAAAACGGCTCCTACGGATTGAACAATACGGTCACGCCGTATTTCTCGGGCTACTCGATCACCGATCAGTGGCGCCCCAACGATCGCCTCTTCTTCAACTTTGGTTTGCGCGTCGACAACTATTCGTACGTCGGTGCTAACACGTTGACCGGTCCGGGGCGTGACTTTTGGTTCAACGCGTTCAACCAGGACACGTGCTTCAACAAGCAGACGCTCACGTTGATCGACCGCAGCGCGCTGATCGGCGCGTCGGGATGGAGCACCAACCGCCAGAAGCCCTGCTCTTCGTTCGGCAGCCAGTACGTTGCTGCAAACCTGCAAAATATACCGGGCGCCTTCGACTACAACATCCCGCAGCCGCGCTTCGGCATGACCTATACCGTGAATCCGAATACCGTGATTCGCGCCAGTTACGGGCGCTACAACGAGCAGCCCAGTGCGGCCTATGAGCAGTACAACTCGCTGGAGCAGAACCTTCCCGATACGCTCTCCCAGTTCTACTCGCTCGGCTTTACCACGCCCGGGCACGCGGTCGCGCCCTCGGTCTCGTATAACAGCGACCTCTCGATCGAGCATCACATCCACGGCACCGACATGTCGTTCAAGCTCTCGCCCTTCTTACGGCAAACGCAAGACCAGGTAGAGAATTTCTACATCAACTACACGACCGGCATCACGTCGGGGCTCAACGCCGGCTACCAGACGTCGGACGGCTTCGAGTTCGCCTTCCAAAAAGGCGACTTCAGCCGCAACGGCTTCTCCGGGCAGCTCTCGTTTGCGTACACGTATGCCACCGTGAAATACAGCCTGCTCCCAAACGGTACGACCGTACTCTCGCCGATCAACTCGGGCATCTCGCAATATAACTCCTATACGAAAGCCTGCGCCCCCGGTGGGACCTCCTACGGCAAGAAGCAGTTTGGTGAGGCCCTTTGCGGATATACATCCAACGGGCAGTATGCCGCACCGTGCTACACGCCCTCGGGCCAACCCGATCCCTCGTGCAAGCATGCCAACGACGTCGCCAACCCCTACTGGAATTCGCCGGTCTTTTCGCTGCTCGATCCCACTGCGTCGTATCTTCCGTTCGGCGTTTTCCCGGGACCAGTCGGCTCGGGCGTCAACGCGTTCAACTTTCCGTACGTTGCTACGCTGCTGCTAAACTATAAGCACGACCGCTTTACCGTCACGCCCTCGTTTCAGTTCGTAGCGGGAAATCGCTACGGTGCGCCGCTGACGACGCCGGGCGTGGATCCGGCGGCCGGCTGCGGCAAGCCGCTGACCAGCTCGATCACCGGCGATCCGCGCTACCCGTACGGCGCTGCCGGCGGCCATCCGTTCGATGCCAACAACAGCAGCTGCGCGGCGACGCTCTCCATCCCCGATCCTTACACCGGTCAGTTCGACGGCATCGGCGCTTTCCGCGAGCCGGCACAGCTGCTCGGGCACCTCCAGCTCGCCTACGACCTCTCGCCGCGCGTCACGCTCTCGGTGACGATGGCGAATCTCTTGCAGACCTGCTTCGGCGGACAACAGACTCGCTTCACCTACTTTTGGAGCAATCAGACGTGCATGTACACGAATCTTATCGGCGGCCCTTCATCGCCGCCGGTCGGCAACGCCTATAACCCGGGTGCGAACGTTCAAACGTTCCTGAAGTATCCTTACGAGCCGTACTTTGGTACCTATAACGACCAGGCGTATTCGACCAACACGCCGTTCAACGCTTACTTCAGCTTAAAGGTAAAACTTTGAAATACGACGCCATCGTCGTCGGCGGAGGCCACAACGGCCTCGTCACGGCCTGTTATCTCGCGCGCGCCAAGTGGAAGGTGCTGGTCCTCGAGCGGCGCTACATTGTCGGCGGCGCTTGCGTGACCGAAGAGGTCTTTCCCGGCTTCAAAGTCTCGACGGCCGCCTACGTCAACAGCCTCTTTCGTCCCGAGATCATCCGCGATCTGCACCTAAACGATTACGGCTTTGAGGCGATCGAGCGCAATCCGGCGTCGTTTTCGCCCTTCTTGGATGGGCGCTATCTTATGCTCGGAGCGGGCCTCGCCAAAGACGTCGAAGAGATCGCCAAGTTCAGCCGGCGCGATGCCGAGAACTATCCGAAGTACGAAGCTATGCTCGAGCGGGTCGCATCGGTAGTTGAGCCGACCCTAATTCAAGTGCCGCCCAACATCATCCATCCGCGGCTGAGCGAACTGCTCGAAGCGGGCAAGATGGCGCGCGCCCTGCAGCGTCTCGGCCCCGGCATGGGCGAGGCCATCGAAGTGCTGACGGGCGCGGCGCGGCCGATTCTCGACCGCTGGTTTGAATCGGAGGAGCTCAAAGGCACGATCGCAACCGATGCCATCATCGGTGCGTTCATGGCGCCGTCGATGCCCGGAACCGCGTACGTTCTCTTCCATCACGTCATGGGCGAGACCAACGGGAAGCGCGGCGTATGGAGTTACGTGCGCGGCGGCATGGGCGGCTTGACGCAAGCGCTGGCGCGCGCCGCCGAAGCGCTCGGAGTAGAGATTCGCACGAACACCGAGGTCGCCAAGATCACGACGCGGCGCGGCCGCGTTACCGGCGTCGTTTTGAGCAACGGAGACGAGCTGCGCGCCAAGCGCGTAGCCAGCGGCGTCGACTGCCACCTGACGTTCGAGAAGCTACTCGACCCCGAAGTTTTGCCGCCGGCGTTTCGCGAGGCCGTGGCGCGCATCTCGTATAGCAGCGCGTCGTGCAAAATCAACGTCGCATTGGAGCGGCTGCCGAGCTTTACCGCGCTTCCCGGACACGACCCCGGACCGCAGCATTTCGGCACCGTTCACCTCTGTCCGGATCAGGATTTTATCGAGCGCGGATATGACGATGCAAAATACGGCGCGTTCTCGCGCGAGCCGGTGGTCGAATGCACGATGCCGTCGTCGCTCGACTCGACCGTCGCGCCCCCGGGAAAGCATCTGATGTCCATGTTCACGCAGTACGCGCCGTACACGCTAAAGGACGGCCCGTGGACCGACGCGCTGCGCAACGAGTATGCCGATCGCTGCTTCGACGTGGTCGAGCGCTACGCGCCGGGCTTCAAAGCTTCGGTCATCGATCGGCAGATACTCACGCCGGTCGATCTCGAAGAAAAGTTCGGACTCACCGGCGGCAGCATCTTCCAAGGCGCGATGCCGCTGCACCAACTCTTCGCCTTCCGGCCGGTGCCGGGATTCGCCGGCTACGCGATGCCGGTTCGCGGCCTCTATCTCTGCGGTGCGGCCGCGCATCCGGGCGGCGGCGTGATGGGCGCCTCAGGCTGGAACGCGGCCCGCGTAATGCTGCAAGGCCGCTAACTTGATGCTGCAAAGCGGCTAACTTTCTCATTCTGAGCGAAGCATCGCGCAGCGATGCGCAGTCGAAGGACCGGCAAGCGGACGGGACTCAGCGACGCTGAGCGAGCGTCGCGAGTCGAAGTGGAGTCGAAGAACGGAATGACAAGCGCATAGCCCCGAGAACTTTCGGGGAATGTTTGCTCAGTTTACTAGCCTTCAACCAATGCTGGCGATCGGCGTTGTCCTCAGCACGGCGGCAACCGACGCGGTATACGTTTTCTTTACCGCAGCCGTAACGGGGCGTCGGCGTCTCTCGGCGGCCAGCTGGAGCAGCATCTGGTACTTGCTCTCGT
>CAZMPP010000055.1:0-12155 GCA_964568035.1 uncultured bacterium | reverse complement strand
TACCGCCCATCATGCGCCATTGGGGGCCCAAGTCGATCCCCGACGCGCCCCGCGTGATCATAGAATCCACCGAGTACAGCGCCGCATCCGCTGGGGACGCCAGCGCCCCGAGATGAAGGTAGGCGACCGCCCAAACGACGCACTCGACGCCGTGCAGTACGGCGAGCCCTAAAGCCACAATGACAATGACCGCGATGCTGATGATTGACGTTCCGATGTGCGTAACGTCGAGCTGCGGGAGCTTAGCGACGATGCGTTCGATGGCGCCGGCAATCAAAACGATGCCGGTCACATGAATCGCGGGTCCCACGCGGCCCACTCGTGCATCGCTTACTTCTTGGGTGATTTTGGCCGAGCTGTTTTGGAGGTACGCTCGGATTTTCGGGCCGCATTATACGCGGCCGCCGCGACGATCAGCGCCTTTAGCGCAACCTTGTTGACTTTGTCCTTTTCAAAAAAATCAATGGCGCGCCGCTGATTCCCCTCCAAGCCCGCATTGAACAGCTTCTTGGGATCGGGAAGGTGAGCGCCCTGGTCGAACGTGAGCTTGACCTTCCCCTTGTGCGCATTGGCGACGGCAATGATCCCATCGCGAGACCAAGTCGGCGTCCCCATCCACTTCCATTCCTCAATCAGCTCCGGGTCGGCTTCGAGAATCGCCTTCCGCATCTCGGCGAAGGTGCCGCGGCGCCAATCCTCGATCTCTGCGATGTACTCATCGATCTTTTCGGACGGGGTCTTCGCTTTTGCCATACTTGGCTTTCTACTCACTCGCCGAGCGTCATTCCGCCTCCCGCGGGCGCGCCGTCCCTAACGCTCGGCTACGGGCCTAGGGCAACCCCGATCGGCAGCGCCAAATAAGGACCGCTCACGACTTGCTTCGGCGTCTGTTTTCCTTTGTGCGCGTTGAAGAGGAAGATCGACGGCGGCCCGTTGAGGCTCGAGCCGCTCGTCGAGTAGAGCATTCCTCCGGCAAGCGCGATGCCCAGCGGATTCTTGAGCGATGGGTTGCTCGACGAGATGGTGCGGTCGGGTGCGTCTTTGCCGTTGGCAGTCGGTGAGTAGGCGAGAATATTATTGTCGCCGGCGTTGGCGGCGTACAGTTCGCCGTTCAAGTTGTTTACGGCCAGAGCGGTCGGGGAGTTCTGTTGGCCCGTTCCGACGATGGCCCGATAGAGCGTCGGACTGGTTACCGGCATGGTGAACTCGCTTATCTCGTTAGAGTCCGAAACGTAAAGGTTGCCGGACGAGTCGACGGCGAGGCCGTTAACGTCGGGGTGACCATCGGGCAGCGAAATTCGCTGCAGCGTCTGCGCGTTACCTTTTGCGCCGGGAGCGTAAACGGCGACGTAGCCGTTGGTGAACCCGCCCACGAACTCGTGACCGGCTTGGTCGACGGCGACGCAGCTGGGCACGAACGGCAAAGCTAACTCGCGCTTCGGTTGATCGTAACCTTTGGCGCCTTTGGCATAGACGAAGAGTGACTGCGAGTCTTCATCGGTTACAAAAAGTTGGCCGCCGGCGCCGATGGCGATCGGACCGGGATTATATGGAAGCACGAGCGACGATCCCGCCGGGGATTGCAGCGTTCCGTCGGTATTGCGTACATAACGAAAGACGGACTTGCCGTACCAGTCGCTAAGATAGAGCGCGTTCGCTCCCGCTTCGTGTTTGAGCGACGGCAGAATCGATGGGCTTTGCGGCGCGGGCGTCGAGGTGCTCGGCAGCGAACCGCCGCTACCGCTACAGCTCGACAGCCAAACGCCGGCAGCGAGTAGAGCAATTTTAACCGGGATCAATCGTGGTTGGAACATGTGCGCCTCCAAATCCGAGTAGCTCCGGCGCTCTTTCGGCTCTGGGGCCACAACCCTTGGGACCCCGCGCTCGGTCGGCCGTCTCACGAGTTGACGGTGGAACGCTAGCGTCTTACTTCGCGACCTTAGTTTCTTGTGCGGCGATCGCCAGCCACGTTCCGTTCTGATCCACGAACACATCGGTGAAACGCTCGCGCACGACCTTGCCCGCGTCGGTCATGGTGTTTAACCCGTGAACGATCGCGGTGTCCCCGGCGAGGGTAGTTGTCTGGTCGGTCCATTTCATTGGCGGCGCCGGCGCGCTTGAGGCTGCGAGCTCTTGGTCGCGATCGAGGAGGATGCCGCTGCTCGTGATATGTTTGTAGCCCGGCGCGAGAATCGAAGCGATTGTCGTTCGGTCGCCTTTCATCAACGCATCGAGCCAACGCGTCTCTTGGCGCTGAATCGCGGCTTGCGGCGTCGCTGCCGATGCCCCTACGCTTCCTATTGTAAGCGTGAGCGCTGCAAGGGTGCAGATGAGACGGGTCGCGAGCGTTTTATTCATGTCGAGAGTTTCTGTGCGCGCTCCGCTTAAACCGCTGATTTTCACGCGCTGAACAATAGTTCGAAAGGGCTGCCGGTTTCGCGCGACGTAGCGGCCGCCAGTGAGCGAGGCGAGCGTCATACGATGGCTCCTGGATGGAGACCCGGCCATTCGCTGGCAGGTTATGCGCGATATCGCGCACGATCCCGACGACGTCGTTGCGGCTGAGCGATCACGGGTCGCCAATGAGGGTTGGGGCCGTTCGTTACTCGATCGGCAGGCGCCCGAAGGTTGGTGGAATTCGAACGATCGCGGCTGGATGATCACCATGGATGCCCTCGCGCTCCTGCGAGAAATGGGCCTCGATCCGTCCAGTGATGCGGCTGCCTGCGCGATCTTACGGGTCAAGGCGAATCTGCGTTGGGAGACGCTAAACGACCGTGCCTACTTCGAGGGCGAGACGGAACCGTGCATCAATGGGGCCATTCTGGCGTTCGGCAGTTACTTTGGGGAACGCTGCGACGGCATCACGGACCGGCTGCTAGGCGAGCAGCTTGCCGACGGTGGATGGAACTGCGAGGCGCCGCCGAGTATGCGGTCCTCGTTTAACTCCACGATTCGAGTGTTGGAAGGTCTGCTGGAATACGAACGGCAGTGGGGCTCCTCGTCTGCAATAACCGGCTCGCGCCGCAAAGGTCACGACTATCTTCTCGAGCGCCGCATGTTCAGGCGCCTGACGACCGGCGAAATCGTCGATCGTAAGTGGACGCGCTTCACGTTTCCGACGATGTGGCACTACGACGTCCTGCGGGGCCTCGATTATCTTCGAAGCGCGGGTCTCGAACCCGATGAGCGAGCGGCCGAGGCGATCGGCATCGTGGAAGCGCGGCGACATCAGAATGGGCGATGGCCGATGAACCATCTCCACTCCGCCCGGATGGGTTTTCCGATGGAACCGGAGATCGGCCGAGCCAGCCGCTGGAATACGATGCGCGCGATGCGCGTGTTGAACTGGTATTTTGGGCGGTAGGGCAAGTCACATTTCCTGGGGGGCAGGCGTTGCGCTGGATATGAAGGCGGCGCTATACGGGCGGATCGTCTTTGGCGCATCCGCCGTGCTCTTTGGCGTCATCGCCCTGTTTTGGCATGACCCCGACACGTGGCAGAGCCTGGTTAGGATCTGGAGGCTGCCCTTCGGCACGGTCATCGGCCAGTGTCTAATGATCGTCCTGATAGCCGGCGGCGTTGGGATATTGTTTGCGCGAACGGCGCGAATAGCGTCCATCGTCCTCATGGTGGTCTTTGGGATTTTCTCGCTGGCTTGCGTCCCCGGCATCGTCGCCGCACCGACGGTCTATTTTGAATATGGAGCCTTCTTCGAGCAGTTTTCCTTATTTTGCGGCGCAGTTGGTCTGTACGCGATAACCGAGGCGAGTGCCGCGCGGGCCGCCACGACCGGCCGGCTCGCCCGGCTCGGCCTTGGCCTCTGCGCGGTTTCGTTTACCCTCGCTCAGGTTTTCTACCTGAAGATAACCGCCGATCTGGTTCCAACCTGGATTCCACCGAATCAGGTCTTCTGGGCAATACTCACGACGGTCGCCTTTGGACTTGCGGCGCTTGCGATTCTAATCAATCGTCAGGCGCGCCTTGCGACGCGCCTGATGACGTTGATGATCGTACTGTTCGGCATACTGGTGTGGGTGCCGCGCCTCGTCGCTCATCCCGAAGCGCACGGAAACTGGTCGGAGTTTGCATTAAACTTCCTTATCGCCGGCGCAGCGTGGATTGTGGCCGAAGCGCCTACTGCGTGATAATTCCGATGTTGTACGGTCCGTAGCAGCCCGAAGGAAGACAACCGTACATTGTCTGTTGGTACTTCACTGCGCCGTTACTTGACGGCAGCGGCACCTTCTCGCTGATTTCGTCGGTGCTCGGGTCGCCCGGATTGGGCGTAAAAATCGCGGTCAGTCTATGGAATGCGTGGCCGTGCTTCGTGGTGAACTTCCACGACCACGTGAGCGGCGGAAGCTCGCATTGGCTGCCGCTGGGAATAAAACAGAACGTGTAATGCGCCGGCGAGTTATAGGCGACGGTGAGGCAGGCAATGTCCTTGCCCGGACACGCGCCGGTTCCGCCGGGGATTACACCAGGCGTGGTGTCGAGGCTGAGCTTGACGTTATTGGCGTGGGCCGGCGTGGCAGCGGGCGTAAATCCGCTCGTCGCGGGAGATTGACCGCTGCACGCGGCGAGCGCCGCAAGCATAAGCAGCGCCGTCAGGCGCCGTAGAGTAACTGAAAACACAATTGCGTCTCCTTGGGGATCGTCTTGCTAGTGAAGCCATCCTAGCGATCGGACCGCACGGAAGCGCACGGGCTCAGTTACTGGCCAGGCGGTAAAGGAAACGTCAGGATACCGGTTAGATGGGGTGCCGTCGCCCTGCCGGGGCTAAATCGGTATTACCGCCTCAGCGATCCGTTCCGTCGCCAACGGCATCGCGATAGACCCGGAATTCGCCGGTCGGCGTCTTCCGGAGAAAACGTAAAATGAATCGAGGCGATAATCATGTTCCTCGCCCTCGGGGAAACGGTCAGGTTTTGTGGTGGAGGTTCGAGTAAATTGGGCAAGTCCTTTCGAAAATAAGCAGGCCGCGCTCGGCCGCCGGCCAGGCGTTAAAAAACTCGAGGACCGCCACGGCGACGAAGGCAAAGAGGACGAAAAAGAGCGCCGGCATGAGATCGAATCCGCGCTGAGTGCCTTTACTAAAGTTCATGGTCTACAGTCCTAAAAACCCCCGGCCGCCGGCCTCGGTTTCAAGCGCGGGCGGCGGCAAAATGGACGTGTGAAGGGCGGCGATGCTACGATGGCGGCACGCGATGAGACGAACGTATTTATTCACCGTAATCGCGCTTGCGACGGCGTTCACGATCTCCATCGCTACGCGGGCGGAGGGTGGACGCATGACGACGTTACCGGTTGAAGGGCACATGCCGTCGCTGAACGGCGCCGTCGACTGGCTTAACTCCAAACCTTTGACGCCCACCCAGCTTCGAGGCAAGGTCGTGCTGGTTGATTTTTGGACCTACACCTGCGTTAACTGGATGCGGACACTCCCGTACGTTCGTGCATGGGCGCAGAAGTATAAAGCTGATGGATTGGTCGTCATCGGCGTCCACACGCCCGAGTTTGGATTTGAAAGAGACCTCGGCAACGTTCGTTGGGCGACCGAAGAAATGGGTGTCGATTATCCGGTAGCCGTCGATAGCAGCTACGAGATATGGAATGCTTTCAACAATCAGTACTGGCCCGCGGAGTACTTGGTGGACGCACAAGGGCGCATTCGTTACCATCAGTTCGGCGAGGGCGCTTACGACGAATCCGAACGCGCCATTCAAGCGCTGCTGAATGAAGCAGGGCATCGCGTTGGGAATACCCTCGTCCACGTCCATCCGCGTGGTTTAGAAGTCGCGGCCGATTGGGACGACGTGCGATCTCCGGAAAATTATCTCGGCTCCGAGCGAACCAATGGCTTTGTGTCTGCCGGCACCGCGCTGAGGCTTAATGAATGGGAACTCTCCGGAGATTGGACGATGGGCAAGGAGGCCGTCGTTCTCAACAAAGCCGGCGGTCGGATCGCATATCGCTTTCAGGCTCGCGATCTTAACCTCATTATGGGGCCACCGAGGCCCGACGTCTCGATACATTTTCGGGTTCTACTCGATGGGCGGCCGCCCGGCTCAAGCCACGGAGACGACGTTGACGCCGACGGCTACGGCACGGTGTCGCGACAGCGGACCTATCAGTTGATTCGTCAGGCGAAGCCGATCGTCGAGCGACGCTTCGAAATCGATTTTCTCGAGCCAGGTGCCGAGGCGTTCGATTTTACTTTTGGATAAAGCGACTAGCGCGGCGTGGCAACAAAGCCGTGGAGCTTATCGTCGCCGCCCCGATACCACCCGCAAATATCGCCGCCGCCGCTGATACCGTTCACCACCGTAAAACCGCGGCTCTTAGGTGCGTCGATGGTTTGCCACTTGAGATGCTTGGATCGAGGGTTGAGAAGCAAGAATCCGTGGGTCTTTTGGTTGGCATCTTCGTACGTGCCGACTACCTCTCCCGATTCGTTGACGCCGAGCGCTTGCGTGTCGATCGATCCCGGATAGGAGAAGACGTAGTACCGGCCGTTGATAAGGTACCAGCCGTCGATCGCGGTGCCGGATCCATTTGGGAAAGTTGCACTGCCGACGATGCTGCCCTGATTATTGACTCCGGCGGCAACCGGGCTGACGGCGCCCGGGGGCGTCAGTGGAAGGTATTGCTCGCCGCTTGCATCGGCGTAGGCTTCAAATGCCTGCGCAACGCACTGAGTCCCCGACCCTTGCAGATCGTAGCCCACTGCAAGTTCCGTGTCGGAGATGCCGAGTAAAATCGTCACGGCGCACTTGCCGTTGCCTTCATACGGCGATTCGAACACCGTCCAGCCGCGATCGAAATGAACGACCCCGCACGTACCGCACCGTCTCCCTAGGCTCGAGGGCGGAGAGAAGACGGTACCGGCCTCGTACTTATCGTTGCTCAGCGACGTCAGATACGTGCTACCCGCACCGGGATAATCGTCCCGATTGAATCCGTCATATGCCGGCGCCCCGGAAGTAAAGCTGTGGTACGAAGGGCGCGTCAAACCGTAGACGCCGACGATCTTCCCGTCGCGTCTGATACCGGTGATACGGTTGTTTCGGCCGTTCGGATCGTCAATCGTCCGGAAAGTGAAGGCTGCCGGCACCGCCGTCGTTTTTGCAAGCCCGGGTAGATACTTCGCGGCTCCGCCGCTGCTTGCACACGCGCTTAATGCAAACGCCGTAGCGAACGCAATGCCGAAGATGCGAGCCGGCGGAGGGGCGTTCATGGCGTTACTTTGCTTCTTGAAGAAGCTGCTGGATGTCGATACCGCGCTTAACCGGCCACAGCAGGCTCCAGACGAGGCGGAGATTCGTCTGAGGTGCGGCCAACGGACGCACCACATTGGTATAGTACAGCATCGTTATCTGCATCAGTTGGTCGCCGTCCTTAAACGTTTTTGCGACGCCGCCGCCGACTGGAACCGTCCATTTTGTCCCCGGGAGACTGGCGTTCGACGTCATGATCGGCGCGGAGGTGATTGCCCATCCGCCTTTGAGGTTGTAGTTGACGAAAGGCTGAACCAAAAAGCTACTAACGTTAGGACGATTTGACAGACCGGCAACCGACCAGAGCTGCGTCACCAGCGTGCCCAAAACCCAGTTTCCGGGCATCAAAAGCGCGACGGCATCGGGTCCAATCGACCATTTCCCCGAGCCCAGCGTGTTCGGAGTTGCGGTGGGAAATTGAAAAATCGGTCCGACCGCCCAAATCAGCTGTCCCGGCTTTGTCTTCGGCGCAAAGAAAAGCTGTTCTTGAACGTCGCTCAAGCCGAACGTTGACGGGCAGCCGCCCGGCGAGGCACAAACGAGCGGGGACTCAGGCGACGGCTGATTGAGGACCGGAATAATCGTGCGCGCAATCAAGGTCATCTGTTTGCTAAGCATGATCGGCACGACGGGTTGCACGTTCAGGTTGTACTGGAACCGAGTGTATGGCCCATAACCGTAGTTGAAGTTGTTCTGGAACGGCAGAACCGTAATATTCCCGACGGGATTTTGCGACGTCTTGATGATCGCGAGACGCAGCGCTTCTTGCTGCGCCGGCGTCAGGCTGCTCGGATTGAAACCGCCGGTATCGGTGTGCGTATCCTCGCCCGCCGGTAAAGACGCCGGCAGCGCGCTCGCGCTTGGAGCCGGCGAAGCTGCGGGCGTCTGCGCGAGCGCGCGCATCGATGTCCCCGTGTAGAGAAGACTCACCGCAAGGACGGGTGCGAAGAATAGGCGCTTGTGCGTTTGCATCTGAAATTATCCTACGGTCTCCCGGAGGGCCATACCTTGGGACTAATGCCGCGTTGGCCGCGCTTAGGAGCGGCCGGCCCCTCGCTCTAGGGCGTTCCGGCACGTTGGAAGAACGGACGGATTATGGCCGCATCGGTCCCGGCGCCGGTGATTCCGCATCGCGCGCGTGCAATTGCCGGTGCGCTCGTATTGGCCGCCGCCGTCGCATGCACTCGAGGCGGGGCAGTGCGGACCGGAATGCCACACGTTCTGAGAATTGCTTACGCCGGCGACCCGTCCTCGCTGGTTCCGCTAGTTGCCATCGATCAGGAGATCCTGGCCCTCGATACGCTCTTCTGTCAGACGCTGATCGGACTTTCGGCGGATAACCGCAACGTTCCGATCCTCGCCACGCGCGTTCCGACGCGGCGCAACGGCGACCTGTCGGCGGATGGAACTCGCATCACCTATCACCTCCGCCCGGACGCGCGCTTCGCCGATGGGGTTGCCCTGACGTCGGCTGACGTCGTTTTCACCTATCGTGCGATCTTCGATCCACGCAATCGCGCGACGTCGGTCGAGCCGTACCGTCGCATCGCGTCGCTGCAGACGCCCGACGCGCATACGGTAGTAATCCGGTTGCGAAGTCCGTGGAATGCCGCCGTCAGCACCCTCTTCGCCCAGGCCGATTATGTCTACGGGATACTGCCCAAGCATGCATTTGCCGGCACGAAAGTCGTCGGCACGGCGTGGGAGAACGCGCCATTTTGCAGCGGACCGTTTAGAGTCGCGCAGTGGCTTCGCGGCGATCGCATCATTCTCGAGCCCAACCCGTACTTTCGCCCGCGCCCGAAGCTCGAGCGCATCGTCTTTAAAATCGTGCCCAATCTCAACTCGAACTTCGTTTCACTTCGCGCCGGGGAGGCCGACGTCGGGACGCTGACCCCGGAAAACGTCGGCCAGGCGGAAAAAATGCCGGAACTGCGGGTGCAGCGAATTCCCGAAAACGCGACCCGGCTGCTCTATCTGCAGACGCAGCTTGCGCCGACTCGCGATCGCCGCGTGCGGCAAGCGATTGCGAACGCACTCGATTACGGCCAGCTGGCCGATGCGTGGCGCCATGAATTCCGGGCAGCGAGCTCGTTCTTACCGCCGCCGATCGTGCATTGGAAGAGCGTCGTGATTCCGCCCTACTCACACGACCCGATCGCTGTGGGCCGGCTGCTCGACGCCGCCGGGTGGCAGATGCGGAACGGCTTGCGCTATAAGGACGGAAACGAACTCGGCGGCCTCATCGGCGTGAACTCCGAGGATCCGATCAACGTCCGCATTGCGACAATCGTCCAGACGCAGCTGGCGGCGATGGGAATGCAGTTCTCGATCAAAGCGAACCCAACGCGGATTTGGTTCAGTCCCGAAGGTCTGTTACGCAACGGCAAAGCGTCGATCGCCGGCGAGACCTGGGTGGGCGGCGGCGATCCCGAGGAGTCCTTGAACCTGCGCTGCGTGCAAGCGGTCAAAGGAGACTCAAACCACGCTTTCTACTGCTCGCCGCGATTCGAAGCGCTATTCGACGACCAGTCGCGTACGCCCAACGAAGCCCAGCGCGTTCGGGATTTGAACGCCATACAGGTGCTCGTGCACGACGACGTTCCGGTAATCCCGCTCTACTACGAGGACCGCCTGATGGGTCTTAGCCGGCGCGTTACCGGATACAACCTCAACATGCTCTGGCTTCCGGTCAATCCGGAGACGTGGGACGCCCGTTAGCGATGCTGCAGCCTACTCGGTAAAGGCATCGATCTTACCCGATTTAACCGCTGCCTTCAGCGCGTCGTGGTCGCGCACGGTTTGATCGGCGTAGGCTTTGGCGAAATCGCAGATTGCGTCGTCAAACTCGCGGCTCTTGCCGAGATAGCCCGCGAGAGCCCACGAGTTACCCGACTTCGCGTGGGCTCGCGCCAAATTCCAGCCGCAGGCCTTGGCGTACGCTTCGAACAGGCTTTCGTCGAACGTTTCGACGTAGGCGCCCATCTTGGCATCGCGCAGTTGCCGAACGTAAAAATCGCCGCTGGGCCCGCTCGTCCAACCGAGGAAGATATCGGACGCCGCCTGCATTAGACGCTGCCCGATGACGACTCGCTGCCCGTGGTGCGGGTACGCGCTCTTGCCGGCATAGGCTTCAAGGACCGACGCGTGAGCCTGTTTGAATTGCAGGAAGAGCGGATCGTTGGTCTGCGACATCAGCAACGCAATCCAGCAGCGCGTACCGACGCTGCCGATGCCCACGACTTTAATCGCCGCATCGACGAAATGATAGCGGTCGAGAAGGACGCGGCGATCGTGCGGAAGTGAGTCGCGGTACTCTTTGAAGACCTGTTCTACAATCAAGGCAAACTCCGGCGTCCGGGCGCCTTCGGGGTGGAAGATGAGCGGCGGAGCGTCGTGGATGCGAACCTCCCCGTGAACGACTTCAACGAGCTTCGGATAGTCAATGTCGGAGCCTCGCATCGCACTTACTTTAGCCACCCGTTTGGCAACTCTCGCACGGTCGTTCGTCGACAATGGCTCGAGAAAATCCTCGACGGAGTACTTAGCGTACCAAACCGTGAGTGGATCGAGTTGCGAAAGTTGGCGAATTCCCTTGCGATAGGCGCGGACGCAAGCGACGGCAGTGTCGCGGGCAACCTCGTCGGAGAGTCCGTTCTCGCGCACCGCTAGGACGAAGGACGTCGCTAGGCGCTTGACGTCCCACTCCCACGGCGCCGGGGATGTCTCGTCGAAATCGTTGATGTCGAAGATGATATTGCGTTCGGGCGTCGCGAAGCCGCCGAAATTCTTGAGGTGGCAGTCGCCGCATGCCTGCACCAGGATTCCGCTCGACGGCGTGTGCGCGAGGTCGGCTGCCATGATCGCCGCCGCGCCGCGGAAAAAGGCGAAAGGAGACTGCAGCATGCGCCCGTAGCGAATCGGCACCAGGTCCGGCAAGCGTCCGTCGTCGGATTGCTGCAAGATGCCAATCGGATCGCGTCTTGTTTGAAGTTTGAGCTTGGCGTGCGAAGCGCGCGGCACCCGTTCGCGAGCGGATTTGCCCGCAGCCGTCTGATCGACGGGCGAAAGCGTCGAGGATCCGTTTGACGAGACCGCATCCACAAAAAGTTCCTCTCTTGCGCCTTAAGGGCTGGCGCTGCGCCACTCGGAGCGAATGACTCCCGCCATGCCGAGAAGATGCGTCGACAAAGCTTCGATCCTCTGGTCGTCGGGCTTGGGCGAATAAATCTCCGCGCGCATCTCGATGCAGTCGTCGTCCGCGTTGTGCCGCGTCAACGATTGGAGGCTGAGCGGCGAGCCACTAATTGCGGCGAAAACCTCCTGGCCGACGGCTTGCTGATTCTCCGGTTTGTAGCGCACGGAGAGCTTATAGATCATCTCGCCGCGCTGCCCGGCGCGGATGTCGAGGGCGACCTCCATCCGCTCGAGGATAATATTCATCACGATGACGCCGCCGGCTGCGATCGAACCCTCCCACCAAAGACCCAATCCGGCGAAAGCGCCGATAGCCGCGGTTCCCCAAATCGTTGCCGCGGTGTTGATTCCGGTGACGTTGGCTTCGGTGCGAAAGATGACGCCGCCGCCCAGGAATCCGACGCCCGTGACGATACCGGCGATGATCCGAGAGTTTTCGCCCGGTATGATTAGGTCGAGCATCGCAAAGAGCGATGCGCCGATCGCGATGAGCCCTTCGGTGTGTAATCCAGCGCGCTTTTGACGGTACTGGCGCTCGAAACCGATCGCCATCCCCAATAGCGCCGCAAGGCCGAATCGGGCGAGGAAGTCGACGACGGTGATTTCGGTGCCTCGCATCCCAATCGGTTGCCGAAAGCCGCTTAAAGTACCTTCGGCGAGGGGGCGCCCGCTTCCAGG
>CAZMPP010000054.1:0-12407 GCA_964568035.1 uncultured bacterium | reverse complement strand
CCCCGCTGCACCGCTTCCCGCAACGACGACCTGCAGATCTTCGAGCCGCTTACCGACGACCCGGGCCGCGTTAATGAGCGCGGCTAGAATCACCACCGCAGTTCCGTGCTGGTCGTCGTGCATCACCGGGATGTCGAGCGCTTCGATCAGCCGGTCTTCGATTTCGAAGCACCGCGGCGCGCTGATGTCTTCCAGGTTGATTCCGCCGAAGACGGGAGCGATGTGCACCACCGTCGCGACGATTTCGTCGACGTCCTTCGTGTCGAGGCAGATCGGAAAGGCATCGATGCCGGCGAACTGCTTGAAGAGCATCGCCTTACCTTCCATCACCGGCAGCGCCCCGAGCGGGCCGATATCGCCCAATCCCAGAACCGCCGTGCCGTCGGTTACGACGGCCACGGTGTTTCGTTTCACGGTAAGTTGGAAGGCCTTAGTCGGATCGGCGGCGATCGCCATTGAGACGCGGGCCACGCCAGGCGTGTAGACGGTCGAAAGATCTTGGCGGTTTTTGATCGTGATCTTGGAATCGATGCGTATCTTTCCGCCGACGTGCGCGAGAAACGTTGAATCGGAAGCAAAAATAATGCGCGCCCCGTCTATGGCTTCGATGGCGTTGCGCACGTCTTGCCCAATCGCTTCGGACGGCACGCCGATCGTCACGTCGCGAACGATCCGCCCTTTGCCGACGCTGTGCATGTCGACGGCGAATATCGCTCCACCCGCATCGCCGACGGCGTTGGCCAGCGTGCCGAACGCGCCCGGCTCGTTAGGCATGTCGATGCGCAAGATCATCGTCAAACTTATGGCCGGTTGCGGGTTTGGCATCGTCAGCCTCCTACGCTTTCCTAGTTTCCGCTTACCGTCATTTGAGCCACGCGAAACGACGGTGAGACGACCGCCGCATCGAAGCGCAGATCGTTTGCAACGGCGTCAACGCCCGCGAGCATTTCCGCGTACTGACCTGCGACGGTAAACTCATCGATCGGATAGGCCAGTTCGCCGCCCTCGATGAAAAAACCGCGCGCGCCGCGGCTATAGGTGCCCGAAGCGTGCTCGGTTGCAAAGCCGATGGTGTCGACGACCAGCACGCCCAGCGGCGTCGAGGCGATGAGTGCCTCGAGCGTCGCGTCGCCGGGCTCCAGATAAAAGTTCGAGGGGCCGATGCCTCCCCCGGTCGAGTTTCCCGTCGTCGTCGCGCCAAGCTTGCGCGCGTAATACGAATCGTAGAGAAACGTACGGAGGACGCCGCGCTCAAAGACGGGCGTCCGTCGCGTCGGCACCCCTTCGCCGTCGAACGGCGAACTGCCCAGACCCGCCGGCAGCCGCCCATCATCGATCACCGTGACCAATTCGCTGCCGATTCGATTGCCGAGCCGTCCCGTGAGCCAGGAGTTTCCCGTCGCGACGTTGGCCCCGGAAATAGCCGCAAAAAGGTCGTCAAGGATCGAAGCGGCGACGTCGCGCTCGAAGATTACCGGCACGCGCATCGTCGGCGGCTTTCGCGCACCGAAGAGATCGACGGCGCGGCGCACGGCGATCGTTGCAACGGTCTCGATGCTTTCCAGATCGCGCAGGTGGCGCGCCGCCGTGCCGTAGTGCGCGATGCGATTGACGCCGCCGTCGAGGGCTACCGGCCCGGTCGTCGTGCCGGCGCGCGTCCATCCGTAGCCCGCGGCAAGGCCGCTCGAGTTGGCGATCGCGGTAACGCCGACCGAATCGGTATAATGCGACCCGCTGGAGTTGGTGACGCGCGAATCGGCTTGGCGAATCAGCCGTTCGAGCGCCAGCGCGTCCTCGATCTTCGGCTCGCCTTCGCGCTCGGCAACGGCCGGATCGGCTAAATCGAGGTGCGCGTCGTCGCTGCCGGCCTCATCGGGAAGACCGGCGCACTCATCGGGAGCGACGACGTCGGCATGCGCGACGGTGCGCGCAACTGCCTCGCGCAGCCCTTCCGGTGTGAAATCGGTGGTAGATAACGTCGCCTTGCGCCCGTCCCGAAAGACGCGCATGAAGAGGCTCTTACCCGTAGAGCCTTCAAGTCGGGCAACGGTACGCTCGCGCGCTTCGACGTGAAAACGCCGCGCGATTGAAACCGACGCCTCGGCGCCGTGCGCGCCGGCCGCACCGGCGAGCTCGACGGCTTCGCGCGCCAGCTCGATTGCCGAGGCTTCATTCATGCTGCGTTCCGCCCACGGTAATAGAAGAAATCTTCACCGTCGGCATGCCGACGCCGACGGGAACGTATTGGCCGCCCTTACCGCATGTGTAGTGACGCCGCGCCAGACGGCTATCGTTGCCGACGGCAACGACCTTCATCATGATGTCCGGCCCGTTCCCGACGATGGTTGCGTTCCTCACCGGAGCGGTGACCTTGCCGTTCTCGACGAGGTAGCCTTCGCCGACCATGAAGACAAAATCGCCTTTGCTGATCTCGACTTGACCGCCGGCGAACGACTTTGCGAAAATCCCGCGCTGCGTCGACGCGATGATCTCGTCGACGCTCGATCCACCGTCGGGCATATACGTGTTGCACATGCGAGGCTGCGGCGCGAAGCGGAACGACTGCCGCCTGCCGCTGCCGGTCGACGACACGCCCATCAAGCGCGCGTTGAGCCGGTCTTGCATGTATCCACACAAGACGCCGTTCTCCACCAAAACTTTGTGCTGCCCCGGAACGCCTTCGTCGTCGACGTTGACGCTGCCGCGCTCTTCGTAGAGGTTGCCGTCGTCGAAGATCGTGACCAGTTCGCCGGCGACGCGCTCGCCGACGCGTCCACTGTAGAGCGACGTGCCCTGACGGTTGAAATCGCTCTCGAGCCCGTGCCCGACCGCTTCGTGCAAGAGCACGCCGCCGCCGCCGGCACCGACGATCATCTCCATCTCTCCCGCGGGAGCGGGATTCGCTCCGAGATTAACGGTTGCGATCCGCGCCGCGTCGGTCGCCAGTGCCTCGGGCGTCTGCCGTTCAAAATAGGCGAGCGACGTACGGCCGCCGTCGCCGGCATAACCCGAGCCGCGCTCCTTCTTATCGCTCGCCACGACTTGAATGCCGAGGGTGACCAGCGGGCGGCGGTCGGCAACGAGACGGCCCTCGCTGGTTGCGATCCAAACTTCTTGCACTTCGTCGGTCAGATGTCCGTTCACGGCAACGACGTGCGGATCGTAACGGCGCGCTGCGACATCGGCTCGTTCGAGCAGCGTAATATAACGCGACGCGTCGCTGCGATCCACGAGCTCGCCGTCATAAAAAGAGTCGACGCTTTCGCCGCATAGCTGCGCGACGCGAACTTCGCCGGCCGGCGCGGCGCGCGCGATCAGAGACGCCGCTCCGGCAGCCTCCAACAGCGCGTCGAGGCTCAAGTCGTCGGAGTAGGCGTAGCCAGCCGACTCGCCCGCCACGACTCGAATGCCGACGCCGAGCGTTACGCCGTAGGTAGCGTCGTGGATGCGTCCGTCTTGCAGACGGTACGCCACCGTCTTTCGCCGCTCGCAAAAGACGTCGGCAAACTCGCCGCCGTTCTGCAAGGCGCGTCCGATAAGCCGGGAAAGCGTCGCTTCGTCTAACATGCGCTAGAAGGTCGAGAGCCGGTCGACGGCACGCACGATCGCGGCATCGGGATCGGCGGGCGACCCGTCGATCAGGAAGGCGAATGCAATGCGGCCGTGATGGCGCGTCGTCACGTATCCCGCCAGCGCCGAAACGTCGGAGAGGTGCCCGCTCTTCGCGCGAACGCGCCCAAGCGCGGTGGTGAAATCGTAATCTTCCAGGGTGCCCTCGCGTCCGCCGCGCGGCAGCAGCAGGTAGAGCGAGGATTGGCACGCGGCGAGCAGTCGCGCCAGGGTGATCGCGGCGACGCGATTCTCGGCCGAAAGACCGCTCCCGTCGAGGAGGCGCAGACCCGGATTAGGGATGCCGCGCTGCGCTAAGAACGCGCGCTCCGCCGCGACGCCGCCGACGTCGTTCGGCATGCCGGTCACTTCTTCACCAACCGTTCGCAGCAGCTGCTCGGCATAATGGTTGTCGGAAACGAAGAGCATATGCGCTTCGAGGGCTGCCAGCGGCGCGGAGCGGTGATCCCACAAAACCACGGACTCCAGCGGCGCGGCGCCCACGCTGGGCGCCGTGGCCGAGGCAATACCTCGCGCGGCGAGCATATGCTGCGTAGCGGTGGCGACATAGTGCGCCACGTCCTGCATCGGCGTCCAAACGGCCTGCTCGGCGCCGCCGACGAGGACGTGTGATTCCACCGTATCGCCATCCATCGACACGGCGCTGGTTGGGGCCGCATAATCCTGGCCGTCATCGTCGCGGCCCCAGTGTGGATTGCGCTCCGGCCCGCTCAGGGCGGTCGCATCCACGACGACGCCGCCGCCGATTCGCCGCAAGCCGGAGTGGGCGAGCATGGCGATCCCATTACGCAAATCGGAGGACCATAGTGACGGATCGCCCGATCCGATGAGCCAGAGATTACCGTCGAGCACGCCGTTGTCGCCAATCCCCTGGCGCGCCGCGAACATCGTGTGGAACCGGTACGCCGGGCCTAACGCCCACAACGAGGTCGCCGCCACGATCAGTTTCTGCGAGGAAGCGGGGGCTACGGCATTCTGCGCGCCGCGGCCGTAAATCGGAGCGCCATTGGACGTGACCACCGCGAGGCTCCACGAGCGCGCTCCGCTGATGGCCGGCGCGAACGCCCCATCGAGAGCCTGACGCACTTGAGAAAGCTCACCGCTGGTCCACGGCGGAGCGAGCGGCGCTACCGGGGCGGTTACTGCCGCAGGTTCGAAGTTCGCCGGGGCGCGCGAAAGCGACGCCGCGACCGTCGGCTGCGGCGAGCGGCGGTGCCCGTTTGTCAATGCCCAAACGCCGGCGGCCAGTAGCGCCAGAATCAACCCAGCGGTAAGGGCGCGCCCTTTATGGATGCGCCAGCGCCGCTTCGATCTTCTCCTGTAACCTGCGCTGTTCTTCACGTAACTCGTCGATGTCGTTTCTTAGACTCCTTACTTGTGCCGGAACTTTTGCGCCTTTACGAATGCGCGCCGCGGCCTCGGCGGCGTCGCGGCGCACCCGGCCGTCGAACGCTTCGACGGCGAGACGGTCGAGTGCCGGAAGGAAACGCTCGTCGCCGAGCGACTCGGCCGCGAAAACTGCTTCAATAGAAACCATAAACTCCGGGTCGTCGAAGCGCTGGCCGATCTCATCCACTGCGCGTACTCGCGCCGGTTCAACGAGAGCGCCGATTCGTCCCAGCGCCGCGACGGCGGAACGACGAAGGCCCTCCCCGCGCGACGGCAGGCACGCTTCGAGAATTGGATCGAGGGCAGCGAGATCGCCGAGCTCAGCGAGCCCACGCACCGCGCCGCTTTCGACGACCGAGTTCCATGTCTCGAGTTTGGTCGCCGCGCGCAAGATCTCCAGAGCGCGCGGGTCGCGCGTTTTACCCAGCGCCGTCAGCGCCGCGGCGCGCACGAAGTACGAGCGGTGTTTCTGGGCGACGGCGATCAGCGCGCCGGCCGTCTCGGCATCGCGGAAGTTGCCCAGCGCTTCCGCAGCCGCGCGCGCGACCTTGGGATGTTTGTGCGCGAGCGCACCGATCAGGAGGTCGCGGGCCCACGGCGCGCGTGTCGCGCCTGCCGCGCTCGCGGCTTCAGCGAGGACGCCCCAAAACTCGTCGCGTTCGAACGCCGCAGCGATTGCGCGATTGGCAGCCTGGCTGCCATCCGCAGCAAGCTCCCGCGCCGCGCGGATGCGCGCCACAATATCGGGATCTCGCTCCAGAACGGCGGCGGAGAAATCGGCACCGAGACGATACCGAACCTCGGCCAATAAGAAGGATCCAGGGTCGAAGCGCAACAGCACCGGCTCGAAATCGAGCGCCACGGCAATGCTCTCATGGGCGCGTTCCACGTGCGCCCGAACCCGGCGTTCCTCGCCCGATGCCGGCGCAAACGCCACCTCGACGTCGAACTCGAACGCGGGATTGGCGGCGTCAACCAGCTGCTTTTGATCGATGGTAAGCGTGGCGATCTTCCGCTGCGCGTCCCACGCGACGGAGATATCCAGTTGCGGATAACCCGCGCCGAACACCCATTGATCGAAGAAGCGGCGCATGTTGCGGCCCGTCGCCTCTTCGATGGCCCGAATCAGATCGATGGTCTCGACGCTGCCCTGCGCGTTGCGCCGCACGTACTCGCCAATCGAGCGCCAAAACCGCGCGTCTCCGAGCTCGCCGCGGAGCATGTGCAGCACCGCGCCGCCTTTTTGATAGAGGTGGCGGTCGAAGATCTCGATCGGATCGCGAAAAGTATTGCAGACAATGGGGCGGCGGTAACGCTCGGTCTCCTCTTTGAAATAGAGCGTCCGGCACTCAAAGATGTCGTATAGATACTCGTCGTGGCCGAGATCGGCTTCCCGCCAGACCGCTTCCATGTAGGTAGCGAAGCCTTCGTTGAGCCAGGCGTGTGCCCAATCCCGGCAAGTGAGCAGATCGCCAAACCATTGGTGCGCGAGCTCGTGCGAAACGAGCGGATCGCTGGAGAAATCGAGATGCGCCGTTTCGTCGTGCAGCGTGCGATCGGTCTGGGTCGTCGCCGACGTGTTCTCCATGCCTCCGAAGATGAAGTCGGTAACGGCGATTTGGGAGTACCGCGCGTAGGGATACGCCCTGCCGAGTCGTTGCTCGAAGGTTTCGATCATCTGCGGCGTCTTGTCGAACGAACGATGCCCGTCGGTCTCTCGGCCGGGCAGAACGTAGTACGAAACCGGAACGCCGTTGCGTCCGGCGCTTCCCTGCTCGACCTCGACGAAAGGTCCGGCCACCATCGTCATCAGGTAAGTACTGTGTGGCACTTCCTGGCGGTAACGAAAGATCGTTTTGTCGCCATCATCTTTACGTTCTACCAGCTCCCCGTTGCCGAGCGCGATGTTTCCCTTGGGAACGACGATCGTCGTCGTGGTGCGCTGCTTCTCGTAGGGATAGTCCAGACACGGAAACCAGTAGCGAGCGTATTGATCCTGGCTCTGCGTCCAGGCGTGCGCGATTTTCGCCGGACGCGCCGCCGTAGGTTTTACGAAAAAGAGACCGTGGCGCGGTTTGACGACGCGATAGGCGACCGAAAAGGTTGCGGCCTCACCCGCGTCGATCGGTGGATCGAAACTGATTTCGAGCTTGCCGTCCAACCGGCGAAACTTTAGCGGTTTGCGACCGGCGTCGGTATGCAGCTCGACGCGCGCCACTTGCAGGTCGACCGCATCGAGTGTAAGTTGCGGCACGGCCTCGTCGAGCGCGCGCACGGTCATCGTGCAGACGCCGTCCAACGACTCGTTTTCGATGTCCGGAACTAAGTAAAGGTCGATTTCCTCGACGTTGACGAGTCTGTCGGGCCCATATTGCGGGCGAGTGCCGGGCAGCGCAAAAGGCTGATGTTCGTTGTTAACGTCGCGCATCGTGTCTGGCCGACGTTACGAGTTTCGCTCAGTCGAGTCCTACCGCGCCTTCTCTTGCGCCGATTGCAGGCCGCCGGTGACTTCGATCACCGCGCCGGTGATAAAGTCGCGCTCAGGCGCCACTAAGAATCGCACGGTATCGGCGACGTCCTCGTAGCTTCCGGGGCGGCCGCGCGGATTATTCGCTTGGCGTTCTCGCGCCTGCGCCCGATCGATCCCCTTGTCGCGAATGTCGCCGGGCGAAACGACGTTTATCGTAATCCCGTGCGGCGCTTCCTCGAGCGCGAGCGATCGCGCAAAAGCCACCAGTCCGCTCTTGGCCGACTGGTAGAGCGAGAGGCTCTTGAAGGGTCGCGTCTCGCTCGATCCCGGCATTCCGAAGAAGATCAGGCGGCCGAATCGGGCCTCGCGCATCGCCGGCAACGTCGCCTTAGCCGTCAAAATTGCGCTACGAAGATTACCGTCGATTGCCTCGCGATAATCGTCGATCGTCGCGTCGGTAAAGCGCTTTACCGGTAACGGCCCGACGCCATGCACGAGGGTGTCGAACGGCCCGTAGCGCTCGTTCGCGTCGCGCAGCGCGGCCTCGATCGCCGCGACCTCGTCCAGAAAATCCACGCGCACGGCAGCGCCCGACGCGCCGGCGGCTTCGATCGCCGCTAGCGTCTCGTCGGGCGGAGTATTTCTATAGGTGATCGCAATGGTGCCGAAGCCGTCGTGCGCCAGAAGTGGTGCGATTCCGGCGGCCAGGCCGTGCGCCGCGCCCGTTACCAGAGCGCGGCGCTTGCCCTTATCCTGGGACGCGTTTGAATCCCCATGAGAGGTCGAACGTGACGCCGTCAAAGGTCGTACCGGTGACGCGCACGCTGTGATCGCCGAAGGCCAGCGGCCAGGGCGGGCTGATATAAAATCCTCGACCGCTCTGATTCAGGCCGGAATTGACGTTGCGTCCGTCGATTCGCACGCGAAGCGTTTCGAAGCGCACGCGGTGATCGAAACCAAAGTGAATTGCGGGCATCGTTCCGTAGACCGTTCCGGTCGGTGAGACCGAGACGAGCTGCACGCGATACGGCGCCGGTCCGCCGCCTCCCGACCCACCTCCGGGTCCGCCTCCCCCGGCGATCGTTACCGTACTCGTTGAGTCGTTCCAATTCACCGATGCGCCGAGCGCCTGCGAAATAAAGCGCAGCGGAACGAACGTCGTGTCGGTAACGATGAAGGGCGCGACGTCCATCGTCTGAGGCTGGCCGTCGACCGTAGCCTGCGTCGACCCGATCGTAAGCGATATGGTGCGGCCCCGTCCGGTCGCATTGATTTGGCCGTTCGCGTAGACGACCGTCGCGCCGAGTTGTTCGAAGACGCCGCGCAACGGAACGAAGACGCGGCCCGCACGCACGATCGGTGGTTGCGCAAAGTTCATCGTCTGTCCGTTTACGATGACGGTGACCGCCGATTGCGCGGGCGCGGCGAGCGGCGCGGCACAAAGAGCGGTAGCAAATGCAACAGTAAAGAGCCTTTTCATGCAGGCTCTGTACCCATGCTTGCTCGCTCTCAAACGACGCCGCGAGCGACCTCTGCGGGGTGCGTGAGCTCGGCGGCAACCGCTCGCCGATCGGCGCGGCGTTCGAAGAATCCAATCCACGTTTCGTAGACCATCGGAACGAGAAAGAGCGTGAGAATCAGCGAGCTGAGCAGGCCGCCGATGATGACCGTTCCCACCGCTTGCCGCCATTCGCCGCCTTCGGCAAAGCCCAGCGAGAGCGGCAGCATACCGAAGATCATGGCGCACGTCGTCATGATGATCGGACGGAACCGCGTGCTTGAAGCTTGCAGCACCGCGTCGCGAACGCGCAGTCCGCGGCGGCAGAGCGTGTTGGAATAGTCGACGAGCAGAATCCCGTTCTTGGCCACCAGGCCGAAGAGCATGATGATGCCGATCATCGAGATAATGTTGAGCGATTGTCCTCCGGTCGGCTCGATGCGATGCATCAACGAAAGGGCGACGAGCGCACCGATGATAGCCAGCGGTACGCAGAGCATGACGATCAGCGGTTCGAGGAACGAGCCGTAGAGAATGACCATCAACATGTAGATAAGCATGAACGAGGTCAACAGGGCGACGCCCATGTTGGCCATCGTCTCGTTCATGAACTGCGTGTCGCCCTGCGCCGTGAGGTGGACGCCTTCGGGAAGGAAACCCGGCTTCTTGAGCTCGCGCTCGAGCGGACCCGTTACCGAACCCAGCGAGTAACCCGGCAAGGTGCCGCCGTAAACGTCGACGACGCGTTGACGGTCGAGGCGCTTGATCTGCAGCGGCGCCTTCGTCCACTCTAGGTTCGCGACGTCGGCAAGCGGCACGAGCGTTCCGTCCTCGGCGCGTACGCGGATGTGCGTGAGCTGATCCACGGTCTTGCGTTCGGCTGACGGGAACTGAACGCGCACGTCCACCAGGCCGTTTTCGGCGCGCACGCGCGTCGCGACCGCGCCGTCGATGGCGAGGCGCGCCGCGTTGGCGGCGGTTGCCGGCGAGATTCCCAGCACTTCGGCCTTCTGCGGGTCGATGTTGACGTTAAGGCGTGGCGCGGCAGCCTCGTTGCTCGTCTGTACGTTGACGCTCCCCGTGGTATTGCGCAGGAAAGCCGCAACCTTTTCAGCCGCCGGCGCTATGGCGTCTTCCGGACCGGAAAGCGAGTAGAAAATAGATGCTCCCGAGCCGCCACCGCTGTCACCGGAGACTTGGAAATCTCCGCCGGGCACCAAATAGCCGAGCTTGCGGATTTGGTCGATGATCTTGTACGTGTCGTGGCGACGCTCGGGCAGCGTTTGGGCGTCGAGACGCGCGTAATTGTCGCCGATCGCATTGCTCCAGCCTTGCGGCTTGCGTCCGACCGTCGAACTGACCGACTTGATTCCCTCGACCTTCATGATGCCGGTTTCGAGGTTAGTGACGTACTTCGCGGTCGTGTCCAACGGCGTTCCGGGTGGGTAGGTGACCGTCATCGCGATCTCACCGGTCTGCACTTGCGGCACGAAGTCGAAGTCGATGGGGCCGAGGATTGGGAAGAGTATCGCCAACGCGATCGGAAGCCCAAACGTCGCCAACGTTAGCCGGCCGCCGCGGCCGGTCTGGTAGAACCACCGGCCAACGACGCGCGGCATGTTCTTGATCGCTTCGCCCGAGCGCCGCATCATCGTGGCGGTGCGCGAATGTCCGTTCGCCGACGACCACCGGTAATTTATTCCGGATTCGGGAACCTTGCGCCGCAACATCCAGCCGACTCCGTGCCAGATGACTGCGAGGACGAGGAAAACGACGTTGACCGCGATCGTCGTCGTACCGGCACCCATCGCGAGCGTGAGCGAATTGATGACCAGCACGACGCATACCCAGACGACGAAGAGTCCGTGCTCGAGCGCGTAGGGAAGCGCACGCGTCCGGTACCACGTTAGAATCCGCTCGTAACGCAGGACCAAGAAGTTCAGCAGCATCAGGGCGCCGATCATAATCGGCAGAATATAACGCAGCTCGCCCATCGGCCACGGGATAAAGTACGCTAGAACCGCGGCCCCGATGAGTATCAGGGAGGCCTTTAGCGAGCCGAGCGTGTTCATCCAGGCCGGCTGCCCTTTCGAACGCTTCAACACGCTCCACCTGGCCGCCAGTAGCGGCGTAAGCGTGAACGAAACGAGCAGCGAGAAGAGCGTTGCAATAACGATGACTGCGCCGAATTCGCGCAGATAGGCGCCGACGATTCCCGGTAGGAACGCGATCGGAAGGAAGACGACCACGTCGACCATGGTGATGGCCACGGCGGCGCCGCCGATTTCGCTGCGGCCGTTAACCGCCGCGTCGATCGGCTCCTCGCCGAGATCGCGATGCCGCGTGATGTTCTCGAGCACCACGATGGAGTCGTCGACCAAGATGCCGATGATCAGCGAAAGCCCCATGAGCGACATCGTGTCGAGGTGGAATGCGAAAATCTTCATGAGAACGAACGTCGCGAGGATCGACGAGGGGATCGCGATCATGATGACGATGGCGTTGCGCCACGCGTGCAGGAAGAGCAGCATCACGAGCATCGTCAGCACGATGCCCTCGATGAGCGACTGCCAGACTCCGTTGAGCGACTTTTGCGTGTAATCGGCCGGGGCGTCGATCTCGGTCAACGAAACCTCGGGGAACTGCGTCTCGATCTTCTTGATTTGCTCGCGCGCGACTTTCGTCGAGGTAATCTCGTCGGCAGCGATGTTGCGGCCGAGCTCGACGTAGATGCGCGGCTCACCGTTGAAGTGCGAGATCGACGTCGGCTCGACGTGGCTGTCGAAGGCGTAGGCGACGTCGCCGATCTTCATGTTCTTGTTGGAGCTGCCGGGAATCATGAGCGGAATGCCCAGCAGATCTTGCGCCGTGTTGATTTCGGCGTGAACCGAAACGCTCGTTTCCTGCGTGTGCTGGCGCATGATACCGCCGGGAAGATTGGCGTTGTTGGCCGCGACGGCGGCGAAGACATCCCCTAGCGTCGCGTTCGCGCCGACCAAGCGTTCGGGAATTGGTTAGACGTGGAACTCGCGATCTGCCGCACCACGAACGTCGACGGTCTGGACGTTAGGTATGCCTTTGAGCAGCGGCTCGAGCTTGTTGTTCGTGAAATCGGCCAGCTGCGTCTGAGTCATCGACTTCGAACTCACGGCCAGATCGAGCAACGGTTGAGACGCGCCGTTCTTCTCGACGCTGGGCGGGTTGAGGTCTACCGGGAGGTAGACGCGTGCCGTGTCGACCCCGCTCTGCACGTTGATGGCGGCGATGTCGAGATTGGTGCCCAGCTTAAACTGGACGACGATAATCCCCACGCCCTCTTGAGCGGAGGCGCTCATCTGGTCGAGGCCGTCGATACCGTCGAGCTGATCTTCGATCGGCTTGACGACGAGCCGCTCCATTTCCTGAGGCGAGGCCCCGGGA
>CAZMPP010000053.1:0-12660 GCA_964568035.1 uncultured bacterium | reverse complement strand
GCCGCTTGCCTCTGGCAGCATCCACGACTTGCCGTGAGAGGCGTGCTGCGCGAGCCCCGAGGTTTGCGCCATCGCGCCCGAAGCGCTGATCGGCAGCTGCGATCCGCCGCAACCGGTGATCAATGTGAAGGTCACGCTCAAGCAGAGCGCGCCGATAGGACCTCGATTCATGAATCCGCCTCCGAGCTAGCCTGTCGTCTTCCTATTTTGCTCGACTAATCGTAACCCCAAATAAGTCGTTTCCAGCGTGAGGCGACTTTGTTGTGGGCCTGTCACCTTTGGGATATCTCCAAATCGCGACTCCAGTAGCGCTCTGATTCACGACCCCCGCTACCTTGCCGTCGCGAATCCACGTTTGTCCAGAATGGCGGTCGCCGGTCGTGCGCAACGTGGTCGTACCGACAACCTGCGCCTCGCCGTTTAAGATCGATAGCTTATAGATCACTTCCGGCAGATTCTGGCCTTCGCCGTTGTTTATATCCGCTATGGTCATCGCTTCGCCATCCCACTGGACCGCTCCGAGGCTGTTAATGGTTACCGGCAAGGTGATCTCGGAAAATTGAGTCTCGCCAGAAGCCAGCTCAAAGAGGGCTTTATTCCCATTGCCATCGTTCCCATCAACGAAGAGGTTGCCTTGATTGTCATATCCGCAAAAATACAACGACGACATATTCGTTGACGAGTACAGTAGCGGCGTACCTTGTGCATTTTTATATATCGCAATGTCCGGTAAATAACTGGAATTGCTGGAATCAAACACGTTCGAGACCGCTAGGTTCCCCGTCGTCGGATCTACGGAGCAGCCGTAGCCTTGACCAGGGTCGGCCAAAGCTGCTATGGGCCTTTCGCCTCCGTGGGCGTATTCAACAATCGTCCCGGTTCGTTTTTTACTGTAAGTCGTAATAAAGACGTCACCCTTCAGATCGGTGCATTCACCAGCTGCGGAAGAGTTCAGATTATTCAACGTAGCCACCGGGGTTAGGCCGGGAAATGTAAAGACGCCAACGTACCCAAAAACACTTGACGCGTATAATAAACTCTGGTTCTGCGGCGACTTGCTGCGCCCGGGGTGTTGCCCCATCGGGCGGCTAAGTGGCGTAGCGCCCGGCGCGTTGATCGGCGACTGTGATCCGCCGCATCCGGCGAACAACAGCACAGCGACGCAACTCAGCGCATATGTGAGAACGACCCCTTTCATCGAACTGCATCCCGGCGCTCTTTTGCGACAGTGCTAATGGCAACACCAAAAACATAATCGCCGATCCTCTTTATTCGCTTCTTCACTGCGCCTCCGGCAGGGTACCGCCAGAAGCCGATACCTTTAATAAGCGCGTCAGGCTGGATGACGCTTCCGTCTTCAATTACGAACTGACTTCTGTTCGGCGGCTCGCCCAACAATCTTACGGCACTCACGACTTGACCGTGGAAGTCATGGACGCTTACTCGATCGAAGGTGTGGTTATTGCGCAAGGCTTGAATGGCGAGATACTTGCCATCCCACTGAATGGCAGCCGCCGTCCTAACTATACCAAATGGTAGAGTCACTGGGGTGAGCGAGCTTCCCCCTTTGACGAGTTCGAATAGGCCGTTTCGGATTTTATGCCGCTGAAACCAGCGACCATCGACGAAGAGATTACCGTCGCCGTCGTAGGTGCAAAAATAAAGATTTCCCGTAGCGGGAAGGCTATAGATCGTTGGCTTACCTGGAAATTTTGTGAATACCTCGACGGCACCACCCTGATTCGAAACCGCTAGATTTCCGGTAAAGGGGTCGACCGCGCAACTGTAGGGATCCCCAAGAAGCAGCTTGGAAGCAGTTGGTTTAGTTGCACCGTGAGCGTACTCAGCAACCTCCCCATCACCTTCGATTATAAAGACGTTTCCAACGCCGTCGGTGCACATCCCATTCGCGCCTCCAGGGATGCTGATCGAAGCAAATGGCTTGCCCTTCGGATACGTGTAAACCTTGACATTATAGGGCAGCGATACGTAAAGCAAACCATCGTGCCCCAAGCTTGAGCTTTCCCTCTGCGCTGCGTGAGCGATCGTTCCGTTTGTGCCGATCGGCGGCTGTGATCCCCCACAACCGGCAAGCAATGCGGAGGCCATGATTAAGCAAAGCGCGCCGATAAAGCCCCGATTCATGATTCCGCCTCCGAGCAAGCTTAGTCCGAGGACTCAGACATCATTGCCAACTGAGAACGACAAGACCGTCGCCGTTAGCCTTCTTCCAGCCGCGCCAAAGACGTACTTTGATGGCACTCGCCTCGACATACGACGAACCACCTCCACCGCCGGCGCCCGGGACCCCACCGCTGTAGTCGTTGATGCCGCCACCACCGCCGCCACCGCCGTAATAACCGCCTCCACCGCCGCCGCCACCACCGCCCACACATCGATAATTGGAGCTATTGCAGCGGCCAAAGCGGGCCGTCTTGCCGCCGCGCCCGCCGATCCCTGACTCTCCAGCAAGACCATCCTGACTGGACTGCTTACCTGGCCCGCCGGCGCCACCTTCGGTTTGGGTACCTCCGCCGCCGCCCTTAGCGCCGTAGGAAATGCCTGCGCCCGCCTCGCCGATGTCAGGACCGCCGTTCCCGCCGGCGCCCGTAGGGTAATAGCAACACCCCTGTCCTCCGCCCCCTGCCGCCACCACAATGCGGTAGCTTAATGCGCGGCCACCTTCTCGTACGTCGGATGCTCCGCCGCCGCCGTAACCGTACACGAAGTGAAGTGTCTTGCCGGGGTTTCCTCCACCGTTGAACCCTCCCGTTTTTGACCCTTGCCCACCAACAAACACATAGAGTGCCTCCTTAGGATGAACCGGGATAACGGCGTATACCCGGCCGCCGCGGCCGAAATTTTCTGCGCTTGTCACCCCCGCGCCGGCGGCGCCCTTTGCCACCACTTGAATCTCCGTCACGCGACCCGGAACTTTGAACCTTTGCACACTGCCGGTAAAGTGAAATGTCTGATGATGCTTAAGCAACTGCTCGCCGTCATTGGTCGCACCCGGCGCACCGATCGGCGGCTGCGGTCCCCCGCACCCGGCAAGCAATGCCACGGCGATGCTTGTGGTAAGCGTTGCGATAAGACGTCGATTCATGAATACTGCCCCCGAAATAGCTTGGACGCAAGAAGACTCGTGCGGCACCTACGGAGTAAACGCAAAGACGGTTCCACAGCCATATTGGCATCGCGAATCCCCGCCATAATAGGTGGTGCCGTACAGGGCGCCATTCAGACTGATTAGCGGCGCCGACGGCCCGGCTCCGTCGGATCCGCCAGCGAAGCTGTATAGTATTTTCTCCGAGCCGGTCGTGGTTAGACTGAAGATGGTTCCGCAGCCGAACGTTCCGCATTCCGAGCCGCCGCCCCAGGTCGTGCCGTAAAGCGTGCCCTTCACGTTGATCAAGTTCGCCGACGGGCTTGATCCGTCCAACTTATGACGACCAAAAGAGTAAAGCACCTTGAATCCGCCGCTCGGACTCATGCGATAGAAAGTTCCGTCTCCGAACCGTCCGCCGGTTGAAGTCGTGCCGTAGAGCATGCCGTTTACTTTGATCAAGCCGGCAAACGGGTTCGCTCCGACCGAACCTTTGAACCTGTGCAGCACCTTTTCCGAGCCGTTGGTGCTTATTCTGTAAATAGTTCCGCAGCCTGCACGGTAGCCGCAACCTAAACCGCCTCCAAGGAAAGTGGTTCCGTAGAGCGTTCCGTTTACGTCTACCAAACCTCCAGAGGGGTACGTTCCGTCGGAGCAACAGGCAAAGTTGTGCAGCACTTTCTCCGAGCCGGTCGAGGTTACGCTGAAAACGGTTCCGTCGTCGAGCGAGCCGCCGTCCTCAGTCGTGCCGTAGAGAGTGCCTCTCACGACGATCAACGGTGCCTGGGGCTTCCACCCATCGGCGTCTCCGGAAAAGCTGTATATGACTTTCTCTGAGCCGGTCGGGCTTATGCTGTAAACAGTGCCATTGTTGAATGAACCGCCGGCCGCAGTCGTGCCATACAGCGTGCCATTTACGTTAATCAAGCCTGCTCGCGGACCTCGGCCATCCGTTCCCCGACCAAAGCGATGCAGCACTTTTTCAGAGCCATCCATGCCTACGCTGTAAACGGTTTCAGCAGTCGTCCCATACAGCGTGCCATGCACGTTGATCAGGCCCGCAAGCGGATGTTCTCCTTCCCGGCCGCCACGGAACCGGTACAACACTTTGTACGATGACCTGGTCGTGAGATTCCGTCGATCGGTCTCCGGTGCCATCCTCGACGTTTGCGGCATCACGTCCGGCGCGCCATTCGGCAGTTGCGATCCGCCGCAACCCGCGAGCAATGCTGCTGCCATACAGCTTGATAGCGCATAGCGGCCAGGATTTAAGTTCTTCATCTGCCTTTGCTCATTGCTCCATGAAGTCGAGCGGCGGTTACTTAAGACTGAGGGCCTCCCCACTTGGTATACGACACGTGGAAAGGGTCCTGAAAGCCGTGCCACCGCGCGGAAAGCGGCCTTGCCCGCGGGCGCCTTGAACGTAAGGCTGGGCTTGCCGCCGGCGGGGTACTTCCAATATCCGATATTTGGGGTGGTGTGCGCTGCATTTCCATAAGGAACGAGGATCCGCTTGCCTTCAATCCATTCCCGAAAATGGAACGAGGCTTTTTGGGTCGTCCAAGACTCTACCGTCATGTGGCGACCAGCCCAGCACCGGGAGCCCAATTGCACTGAGGCTAACCATTTAGTCAGCGCGTCTCCCCAGAGCTTCGGCACCTTAGCAATACCGCGACTGCAGCGCGAGTGACCGCGCGTTTAAGGCGCGTAACCTACTCGCTTTCCGTAACGCTGCCCGGGTCACAGTTCGTACCGCCGACCGCGCCTTTCGCTTCGGCTACGGCACCCGAGAACTGCGGGCCGCCACCATAGGTGGGCATATAGACATTTCCTTCTCCGTCGGCAGTCGGTCCCGACTCTGGGCCCGAACCGTTGTAACCGTCAAAGTCGTAGAGCTTCTCTTTGTAGTGCCTACCCTTAGGCGTCAGCGTAAAGAACGTGCCGTCACTCGTGCCGGAGTAAACGCGAAAACTCACCGTGGTCCCGTAGATGACGCCGGCCTTGTCGACGATGACCGGCCCCCAAGGGTTAGTTCCGTCGCCAATGAAGCCGCCGAAACTCCAAACCACGCGTTCGCTGTAACCAGTTCGCCCGCTGCTGCTGTGGAACAGTTTGAAAACCGTTCCGTCTTTGTTGGTCCCGCCTTCGAGGGTAGTCCCGTAGAAAGCTCCGTCGGGTCCTAAGCATAAGCCGGAGTAGGGGTGCACGCCGTCCGGCACGCCGCTGAACGCATAGACTATACTTTCGGTGAAACCGCTTCCCGACGGCGTCAGCTTGAAGATCGTTCCTAAGCTCCCTTCAGCACCTCCATATTCCGTGGTTCCATAAAGCACGCCGTTTATGTCGATCAGGCCGCCGCGTGGATAATCGCCGTCGCGGCCGCCTTTAAAGCTGTAAATGGCACGTTCGATGTATCCCGAAGTGGTGTGTTGCACGCGATATACGGTTCCCAGACCGTGCGCTCCACCGCAGCACGTAGTGCCGTAAAGATTGCCGCTTGCATCCTCGATGACCGGCCCCATTGGGCCCGACCCGTCCCGCTTACCCCCGAAACTGTAGCTGCTCAATCCGGTCCACGTGCCGCTAGAGTTTGCTTGCAACGCAATGAAAGTGCCGCCGCCGTGCGAACCACCGCGAAACGAAGTGACGAATACCGGGGTCGCTTCATTCAGGCTTTTCGGTACCGCGATGCCCATCGGTTCCCACCCGTCTGCACCGCCAAATTGATAGAGCAGTTGCTCCTTCCACGCCTTCCCCGATTTGATTAAACCATAGACTGTGCCGGCTAGGTAGTAGCCGCCCTGGGTTGTCGTGCCGATGATCTGTGGGTAGTCTTTGGCATGAAGTGCGACCACGCCCGAAACAGGACTTTCGCCGTCACGCCCACCCATGAAGGTGTAAATTGAATGCAAGGTCCATGCAGACCGAGCGTCGGCCGTCGCGGTAGCAGGCACGCCGATCGCCAGCTGCGATCCAGCGCAAGCCCCTAATAGCAGAGACAGACTGCAGCCAAGCGTTACGCGCGTAAGGTTCAAGATAAACGAGTGCTTCATGGCGAGATCGCGAAAACAGTTCCGCACCCTGCAGGTGAAAATTGGTCGCAGGCGTCCCCGCCGCTTATGGTAGTCGCATAAAGTTTAGCGCCAAGATACGTAAGGCCAGAGAACGGGTTAGCGCCGTCCGGAGCGCCCCGAAAGCGATGGATCACGCGCTCCTTGCCGGTTAGCGTCACTTGGAATACCGTTCCATAACCCCCCGAACCCGTTCCGCCGGAGCCTCCAGAGGCAGTCGTTCCATAGAGCTTGCCCTTCGCCTCAACGAGAGCGGACGCAGGATCTGCTCCGTCGGCTATTGCCTTGAAACGGTGAAGGACTTGCTCTTTCCCGCCGAGCGTTAGTGAAAAGACCGTACCGCAACCGCCCAAATCGAACGAACGTCCACACGACCTGCTTCCGTTATAACCTCCCAGTGAGGTCGTGCCGTAAAGAACATTATTAATCGCGATGAGGCCGGCTTCCGGGATTGCGCCGTCTCCGCCGTTATCCGCGCCCTGGAAAGAATACATCATGCGTTCGCCCCCGCTCGTGCTTACGAAAAATACCGTCCCGCGGCTATTGCAGTAGGTGCAGCCGCCATAAGCCGTGGTGCCGTACAACGTTCCGTTGAGCGCGACCAGGGGTGCCTGCGGTTCCTCTCCGTCGCTCGCACCGCCCTGAAACCGGTAAAGGACCTTCTCTTTGCCGGTTACAGTGATCTGAAAGACGGTGCCCCGTCCGTAATATCCGCCGCCATGATCCGTGGTCCCATAGAGCTGGCCGTTCAGCGAGGTTAGACCAGCTAAAGGATAGTCGCCATCTTTGCCACCTTTAAAGCGGTAGAGCACGTGCTCGTCTCCGGTCGTGCTGATCTTAAAGACCGTCCCGCATCCCGACTCTGGAGGTGCGCACGGGCCGGAATTATTTCCACCGGCGTTCGTAACACCATAGAGCGTTCCGTTGAGGCTCACGAGCTGCCCTACCGGGTCGTCTCCATCGCTGCCGCCTTTGAAGCGGTAGATCACGCTCTCCGTGCCTGATGGTGTAATTTTGAATACTGTTCCACAACCATGCTCGTAACACGACCCGCCACCGGCCGTGCCGTAAAACGTTCCATTCAGCAACGTTAGGCCCCCCGGCCCTAATCCGTCCGGTGAGCCTTGAAAGCTGTAAAGGACTTTATATCTGTCGCCCCTCGGGCTCGTCGAAGATATGGTCGTGGCCGATCCGCCGCCGCCGGGGATACTCGTAGGGAGTTCCGGCCTGCCGCATCCGGCCAGCAATGCAGCCACCGCGCTCACGTAAAGCGTGCGGCAAAAACCTCGATTCATGAACTCGCCTCCGAGACAGCTTGTTCGAGGGTTAGACGCTTCGACGGGGCCGCACAGTTCCCCGGAGACTGATATCTTAGCCCCACGGCGCAAGCCGCCGCTTCCGCCTGCCTAGTGGGGCGCTAGGCTAACCGTAACGCCATAGACGTTCGCCGGCGGCGCGATGCGCCGTTGCAAATGGCCGCCCGCGGGGTAGCGCCACAACCGAATCTTGCCATCGGTATTACTAGCGATCAAGGTAGAGCCCTGAATCCAGAAGCGCTCCATAGAGGCGCGGTCGAGCTCGATTTCCTTCGGATATACGCCTTCGTGATTTTGAATTACGTAGCGGTAGAGGATGAAGTAGCGCTGAGCGATCGCCAGTTCTTTGCCGTCCCACTGAACGCCGTAGTGCGGATAGATGAACGGATGAAGCGGAAACTTCGCGAGCCTGTCGGCCCCCTTCTCAAGCCAAACGATCCCAGCCTTATACACGTCTACACCGCCGGTGACGTAGAGATTACCCAAATTGTCGTAGCTGCATGCCATCGGTCTAACGTCCATCGTTTTGTAATACCGCGGCACGCCCTTTCCCCGCGTATATACGGCAAGGCGATGGTCGTCCGGTTCCGTTCCGTCGGCGTTGGCAACGGCGAGATCTCCCGTTTTAGGATCGACCGAGCAGTCGAGGGGGGCACGCTCATCCTTCAATCTGACGAGCGGGCGCACGTGTCCGTGTGCGTACTCTTCGATCTGTCCCGCTTGGTACGAGCCGCGGGTGTCTTCGGTCACCCAAACGTTCCCGTTCTTGTCTGAACACAGATCTTGCGGCCTTCGGATTCCCGTCAGCGTCCCTACCAACTTTCCGTTCGCGTAGTTGAAAACGTAGACCGAGTCGGTGTACCTGGACCCGGCGTACAGCAAATCCTCACTCGCCGCCTCCGGCAGCATCCATGACCTACCAGGCACGGCGCGCTCAACCGTCGCCGACGTTACCGGCATCGCGCCCGGCGCGCCCATCGGCGCCTGCGACCCGCTGCAACCGATAAGCACGACGAACATTACCGTTAGGGCGGTAGAGCGTAGACTGCGCATCACAGGCTTTTTAGGGAGTTCCCGGGCTAGCGGATGGCCAAGCTGTTGGGCTCCGCAAGCCCCGTGCGGTCACCCTTGATCGAACGGACCGGTAACGAAGGTCCATCATCGTTGGTGCGATATACCCCGATGGCGTATCCGCCGCTCGAGCTGCTCAAGGACCCGACGTACATGTGCTCGCCGGAGACCGGCGCATTGCTGAGCGGTGTAACTCCTTGCGTCGTAATGATATGTC
Source organism: uncultured bacterium (assembly GCA_964568035.1). Taxonomy (GTDB): domain Bacteria; phylum Vulcanimicrobiota; class Vulcanimicrobiia; order Vulcanimicrobiales; family Vulcanimicrobiaceae; genus Cybelea. The sequence continues at coordinate 3,879 of CAZMPP010000053.1, read as the reverse complement.
GCGGGGGAACGTTGCCGTTGGCGCCCGCAGCAAACTCGAGGACGTCCGACTCTTCGGTGACGTAGATATCACCGGTCGGCGACACGTTGACGAACTCAGGAAAGTCTATATGGGTTTGCGATCCGGAAATGACCGCAATCGGCGTGGCATTCCCATCAGCCCCCGGAGGGAACTCGAGAACGGAGTTGGTAAACCGGTCGACTGCAAACAAATCGCCCGCCGCATCGAGGGCGATACCCTCAACTTGATTCACCCCCGTGATGTCACGTACCGGCGTCGCGACGCCATGCGCGCCGGGGGCGAACACGAGAATATGCTCGCTGCTCGCCACGTAAAGGTAGTCCTCGGCATCAACGGCGATGGCTAAATTGATCAAGATACCACTCGGGGTGCCGGTGATCTGTCGTATTGGCGCCACGTTCCCGTTTGCGCCCGCCTTGTAGACCAAGATTCTGCCTCCGTAGTGAACGCAACAGTCCGACACGTAGAGGTTATCTTGCGAGTCAAATGCCAACCCCGCCGGGGCGTGTAGCCGCGTGCGGTTGCCGGCAATGAGTCGCTCCGGAGTTTGGTTCCCGCGATCGCGCAGACGGAACCCGCCGATGCTCGGCGGGTCGGCATTCCCCACATAGAGATACCGCGACGCCGACGCATTCTTAACTCCCCCAGCCGCTAATTGCTCGGCCGCACCCCGGGGCACCGCTGACGCATTGTTGTTGCTGAAGGAACAAGCCGCGAGCATTGCAGCCAGTCCTAGACTCGCGACGACAACCGATGTTCTCATGAGATTCCTCCGAGACGTGTTGGCTGAGATTTGATTAGCGTTGCGCCCCACCTGTGTACGAGGCGAACCCCCACGCGAACTTTGGAAGAAAACGCCGAAGATGCTAAACTCGGCTCATGGGCACCAAGAACATTTCTCTCCCCGAGGAGCTCGAAGCGTACGTTGACGCCAAGGTCGCGTCGGCGAGTACGCTCACGCAAGCGAGGTTGTGCGAGAAGGCCTGCGGCTCTTGATGAGCGAGGAGGCCAAGCGGTTGGAATGGCTTCGCGAAGCGCTGGCGGTTGGCGAAGCCGACATCAAAGCCGGTCGAACGTTCGCCGCCGAAGACGTCCCGGCCGAACTCGAGCGGTGGCGGAAAGCCCGCGCTAAGGGACCGGCGCGCGGTTGAGAGGCGAATACTCCGCGGCACTCGGCGACCTGAAGCAGATCGAACGATATTACGCCGGACGAGCGGCGCCGGAGTTTGCGCGGCAGTTCGTCGAGCGGACTCCGCAACGTTCGAGCGGCTCGTGATGCGAAACCCGCGCGCCGGGCGACTTCGAAAGATCTCGATCCAGATGTGCGCTTGCTACCCGTCCTACCCTACCTCGTTTTCTATGCATCCTTCATGGGCATCGCAATCTCAAACCGCCGCTTGCCTCGCTTCTGGCCGTCTGACGCTTTAAATCGCGCGGCACAAACCGCGGGCGGCGTTCGCTATATGGGTAGGAGCCGGAGGGTACGGAAAGACCCATGTCGGTGCGGCCCTCCGACTCCCCTTAGCTCTTGATTTACGTTTGGACGTTGATTAAGCGTTCGTACTTGCGAAAGATGACGACGTAGCTCGCCGCGATAAACGCAATCGCAAACACGAGCAGCGAGTCGCCGATGGTGCCGGTTAGGCTGCCGTGTTGCGGCATCAACATTCGCACGGCATAGCGCAAACCGAACGCGGCGGCGAAAATCGCCACCGTAACCCAGGAAGAACCGAGATACATCACGCCGCGCCGTTCGGTCGGCTTTACGTCGGTGTGCATGCCGCGGAAAATTCCCAACGGCGTTCCGAGAATCGCGCCGATCGCGATGCCGAGGGCAATTTCGAATGGCGGCGCCGGATTGAGCTTCTGATTGATGTAGATCACCCAAACGGAAAGCCCGCAGAGTACGATCGGCGAGACCCACATTCGGGTAACACTGATCTTCTGCGGGCGTACCATCCGTATGGCGAGCACTGCGACCACGATAACCAGCGGCAGCAGCTGAGCCCACACCGGAGTGCCGGGTGGTGCGTTGGTTATTTGATCTCGACCTTGGCGCCCGCTTCTTCGAGCTTCTTCTTGATCTGCTCGGCTTCGTCTTTAGCGACGCCTTCTTTGACCGCTTTGGGAGCGCTCTCGACAAACGCCTTCGCTTCGGTGAGTCCCAAGCTGGTGAGCTCGCGGACCGCCTTGATGACTTTGATCTTCTCGGGTCCGATCTCGGCGAGGATGACGTCGAACTCGGTCTTCTCGGCCTCCGGCGCGGCAGCGCCCGGCGCCGCAGCCATCATCGCGACCGGCGCGGCGGCCGATACGCCGTACTTCTCTTCGAGCTGCTTGACCAGGTCGGCCAGCTCGAGAACGGTCAGTTTATCAATTTGGTCGATAAGTTCGGCTACTGCCATGATTCTTCTCTCTTCTCTAAGTAAGCGTTATGCGTTTGATGCGGTGGCTTTTTGCTCGCGCACGGCGTTGAGCACGCGCACGAGACCGCTCTGATTTCCGGAGAGCACCGTCACCAGTCCGCGCAGCGGATTGGCGAGCGTACCCACGAGCTTTGCCATGAGCTCGAGCTTCGGCGGAAGCTTGGCCAGGATATCGACCTGCTTCGCGTCGACGACGCGTCCGTCGATGTAGGCGGCTTTTACGGCGACCTTCTTGACGGTGTCGCTAAAGGTCTTGAGGGCTTTGGCCGGCGCGATCGGGTCTTCGCCGGCGAAGACGATGCCCGTCGGTCCGGCTAGAAACGTCTCCAGCTGGGCCGCGAGATCGCCGGCGGCGATGCGAAAGAGCGTGTTTTTTACGACGGCATACGAACTGCCGTCCTTACGCAGCTCGCCGCGCAGCTTGGTGATCTCTGAAACGGTCAAACCGGCGTAATCGGTAAGAAAGAGGCTCTTCGATGTGGCAAGCCGCTTCGCGAGTTCTCCAATGGCGGCTTCTTTACGTGCGGTCGGCATGGAATCTGCTTTCACTCTGACTTGCGTACGATAATGAAAAAGCGCCCCGTGAGGGCGCTCGTCGCAAAGGCCGGCGTGTGTGCCGGAAGCTTCTCGATGTTCGCGTCCTCGGTAGTCCTTCGACTTTCATCGAAGATTAAGGCCAAATGGCCGGCCACGGTCTCTGGAGCCGACGCTACACTACCACACGAGTCCCGGGGAAGGCAAGGCTTTTGGGAGAAGGCCGTGCGCTTGCAAGCGTCAGCGAGTAATCCGCCCCCGCCGCACGCCGCCAAGACCGCCGCTCAAGCGTTGGCGCTCCTTGAGGCCGGCAACCAGCGGTTCGTCGCCCGAGCCCCGCAGACCGAGGCGCAAGGCCAGGCCCCTTACGCCGTCGTCTTGGGATGTTCCGATTCGCGGGTGCCGATCGAGACGATCTTCGATCAGCCGCCCGGCCGGCTTTTCGTGGTACGGGTCGCCGGAAATTTCCTCAACGAAGACAACCTCGCCTCGATCGAGTTCAGCGTGGCGGTCCTCAAATCAAAGCTCATTCTCGTCTTAGGACACTCCAGCTGCGGCGCGATCGAGGCCGCCGTCGCTCACGTCAACGACGGCACGACCCAACCGGGTTACATCCAGGATTTGGTCGCCAAGCTCGGCCCGGCCGCCCGCAACGTCCGCGCCGACCCCGGAGACTGGGTTGCCAACGCCGTCGTCGAGAACGTTAAGCTCAACGTAGCCGCCATGACCGGCCGGTCGGCAATCATCGCGCAGGCCGTCAAGAGCGGCGAAGTCGAGGTAAAGGGTGGGGTCTACGATCTCCGCACCGGAAGCGTCACGTTCCTCTAACGGCTTAGTGAAAAACGCCATCGCGTTTATCTGCGAGCGGCTTTCGTTCGCCGTCGTGGCGATCGGCACC
>CAZMPP010000052.1:0-12825 GCA_964568035.1 uncultured bacterium | reverse complement strand
GGCGGCACCCGGAATCCCTTTGAGATAGAGTGCGACGTGCTTGCGCATCTGCGGCACCGCGCGCGCTTCACCCAGCTCGGCAACCATCGTGCGATAGTGCACCATGGCAAAGCGCAGGCGGTCCGCGGCGGAGGGAAGCGGCTGCGCGTCGCGGCCTTCCATGAGATCGCGAATCTGTGAGATGAGCCACGGATTACCCAGCGTCGCGCGTCCCAGCATGATCGCATCGACGCCGCTCTCGCGCATGCGCTGCATCGCCAGGTGCGGATCGTCGAGATCGCCGTTTCCGATCACCGGGATCTCGATGGCGCGCTTGAGCCGTGCGATATGCTCCCAGTCGGCCTCGCCCCGATAGAACTGTTTCGCCGTGCGAGCGTGCAGCGTGACCGCCTGCACGCCGGCCTCCTGTGCGCGCCGGGCGACGTCGCAATAAACCAACGCGTCTTCGCTCCACCCGAGACGCATCTTCATCGTTACCGGACAATCCACGGCGGCAACCACGGCGCGCATGATTGCCTCGCAGCGATCCGGGTCGCGCAGACAAGCCGATCCGCCGTTCGTCTTGGTAACCTTCGGAGCGGGACAACCAAAGTTGATGTCGACGATATCGGCGCCGCACTCGCGCACGACTTTCGCCGCCTGCGCCATAGTATCGGGATCGTCACCCCAGAGCTGAGTTGAGACCGGCTTCTCCAGACCGTGCTGATCGATCATCTCCATGGTGCGACGACTGCCGAAGCGCAAGGCGTTCGACGAAACAAACTCGGTCACGGTGAGGCCCAAACCAAAGGGGCGGTAGAGCGCACGCATGGTACGATTGGTCACGCCCGACATGGGCGCGAGGATCAAGGGCGGCCAGACTTCGATCGAACCGATCCGCAGCGGCGCGGGACGCATCGTTTGAAGATTAGCCGCCATCGTGGAAAAGCCTCAGTCCCAACAGGCTCAGGTGCGGGTCGACCTCATCCACGACGGGCGTCTGCTTGGAGACGATGTCGGCCAGCCCTCCGGTGGCAACTACGCGCGCCGCAACGCCCATCTCGCCGCGCATCCGCGCAACGATCGCTTCGACTTGCCCGGCAAAGCCGTAGACGATGCCGCTCTGCAGCGCCTCGTGCGTGTTGCGCCCGATCGCGCGCCCCGGCGTTGCAATCGCTATCTGCGGCAGTTTCGCGGTGCGCCCAATCAGCGCATCGATCGAAACGGTCACGCCCGGCGCGATCGCTACGCCGAGGTACTCTCCCGCCGGCGAAATCGCGATGAAGACGGTGGCGGTGCCGAAGCTGATGACGATCAGCGGCGAACCGAAACGCGCGCGCGCGCCGATCGCTGCCGCAACCAGATCCGCGCCGACCTCCGCCGGGTTCTCGGTGATGACCGGAATGAGGCGCTGCTTCTCCGGCCGCAAAAATCGCGGCGTCGCGGCGAGGAAGCGTAAGCATGCCGATTCCAGCACCGGATCGAGTTTTGGAACGACGCTGGCGATGGCGACGTCGTCGATCTCCTCGGTGGCCACGCCGCCGGTGCTGAAGAGCTGCGTAAAGAAGACGCCGTATTCGTCGGGCGTCCGGCGCAACTCGGTGGTCACGCGCCACGTATTCTTCAGCTCGCCGTCCGAGAAGCAGCCCAGTTTGGTTTCGGTGTTGCCGACGTCGATCGTTAAGAGCATTGCATCAACTCCTCGACCGCGTCGAGCAGGCGCGCGGCCAGCGTCGTCTTGTCGGCGTTGCCGAGGTCGCGTCGTTCCGATTCGCCCCAGAGCAGCACCAGAGCGTTCTCGCCGGTTCCAAACCCGCGCTCGCCGCGCACGTCGTTGACGGCGATCGCGTCGAGATGCTTGCGTCGCAGCTTCTCGCGCCCACGCTGCTCGTGCGCGTCGGTTTCGGCGGCGAATCCGACCAAGAACGTCTTACCCTTATGCTCGCCGAGCGCCGCGAGAACGTCTGGATTTGGTGCTAACACGACCGTGAGCCCTTCGCCGGTTTTCGGAAGTTTGGAGGGCGAGCTCTCGGCCGGGCGCCAATCTGCGACGGCCGCCGTGGCGATCGTCAGGTCGGCGCCGACTGCGTGGCGCATCGCGGCATCGTAGAGTTCGGTCGCGCTGGTGATGCGAACGACCTCGACGCCGGCCGGTGGCTCGAGCAGCGTCGGACCGAGCAGCAGCGTGACGTGAGCGCCGCGCAACGCCGCTTCGCGTGCGAGCGCGATTCCCGTGGCGCCCGTCGAGGCATTGCTCAGAAAGCGAATCGGGTCGAAGGCCTCGCGCGTCGGGCCGGCGGTAATCGCGACGCGTTTTCCGTCGAGCGAACGGCGCCGCGCCAGCGCGCGTTCCAGAGCTTCCAACAACCGCGGCTCCGATGCCAGACGCCCGGTGCCGGTCTCGCGCTCGGCGAGAAAACCGCGTTCGGGCTCAACGAGCTCATAGCCGCGGCCGCGCAATGCCGTTAGGTTCGACTGGGTAACGGAATCTTCGTACATCGCTTCGTTCATTGCCGGAGCGAGAATCCGCGGTATGCGCGCTGCCAGCAGGGCCGCAGTCAGCAGATCGTCGGCGATGCCCGCGGCCAGCTTGGCAATAAGGTTCGCCGTCGCCGGAGCGACGAGCGCAACGTCGGCCTCTCGTACCAGGCGAATGTGCGGAATGCGTTCGGGAGCATCCCACAGCGACGTATAGACGGGCCGCGCGGTCAGCGACGCAAAAGTCAGCGGGCCAATAAAGCGCTCTGCTTCGGCGGTCATCACGACGTCGACGCGCGCCCCGCGCTGCACCAACGTACTGGTCAGCGCCGCCGCTTTATACGCCGCGATGCCGCCGCTGACTCCGAGAAAGATTCGCGCGTCTTTCACGATTCGATCCACAGGTTGTCGATCAAGCGCGTCGTTCCGAAGCGAGCCGCGCCGACGATAATAGCCGGTGCCCGGAAACGCTCGATCGGCTCGAAGGTTCGTTCGTCGACGACGTCGAGGTAGTCGAGCTTCGCAACCGGACTGAGCTGTGCGGTGCCGGCCGCGATGGCATCTCCTCGGTCGCTGCCGGCTTCCAGCGCGGCGCGCATGGCCTGTAGCGCGCGCTGCAGCGTTGGCGCTGCGGCACGCAGCGTCGCATCGAGATATTGGTTGCGGCTCGACATCGCCAGACCGTCGCTCTCACGCACCGTCGGCACGATGACGAGCTCTACGGGAAAGTCGAGCTCACCGATCATCTTGCGCAAAATGACGGCTTGCTGGGCGTCCTTTTGTCCGAGGAAGAGTACGTCGGGCGCAACGATGTTCAGCAGCTTGGCGATCACCGTCGTCACGCCGCGAAAATGATGCGGCCGGAACGCGCCTTCGAAGGTCGTCCCGAGCGGGCCGACGTCGACGTACGTCGTAAAGCCGTCGCCGTACATCGTCGCCGCTTCCGGAGCGAAGAGCACATCCACGCCGGCTCCCTCCAGCTTGGCGCGATCGCCGTCGCGGTCGCGAGGATACGCCGCAAGATCTTCATTGACCCCGAACTGGAGCGGATTCACGAAGAGCGAAACGCCGACCGACGCGCAGCGCGCGCGGGCACGCCGCACCAGCTCGAGGTGCCCTTCGTGCAGCGCCCCCATCGTGGGGACGAATGCGAGCGGGCGCGGCGACGCGCCGAAGAGCGCTCGGGCGCGCGCAACACTTACGGCTTCGTCCATACGCGAGTTACGCGCGCGTCACCCGGAGAATCGTGCGCCCGACGACAAACGGGGCTCCGACCGGCAACGGCACCTCGCCGACGACGACGCGGCCCTCGACCTTCGTTCCGTTGCGGCTGCGCAGGTCGATCAACCGAATCGTCCCAGCCCCTTCGATGGCTAGCCGGGCGTGGCGGCGCGAGACATAGCGATCCAAAGCCAAGCAGGCCTCAGCCTGGCCGTCGTCGCGCCCGATGGTGATCTCCCGCTCGAACGGCCACGTCTTGCCGTCGAGAGGGCCGCTAAGCACTTCTAGCAGGTACATAGAGCCACCAAGCCCTTCTCTAGGCGGTCCGGCCGCTTCCTGGCATCCTACCCGGACCGCGGGCCTAAGGACTCCCCAAGCTGGGGACGATACTAAGAAGGTAATGACGGACAACCGGATCGAGGAGCTCATTCGGCTTATCGAGGCCGATCCCGAGGGCTTACATACCGCCGAGCTTTTGGTCGCCCGCGACGTCTTGGCCAGACTGGCGGGAAAGACTATTGCGTCGGCCACCGTCGACGAGAGTCGCATCACGATCGAGACCTCGGATGGCGCGCGCTACTACTTCTACGGATTCCTGGGCGCGCAGACGCCGAGTTAAGACTCAATTTCGCGCGCCGCAAAGAGCGCGCCGACATAGGCGTGCGCGAGGCTGACGCCCCCTTGAACGTAGACGTCGTACGGCGGCCGCATCGGCGCATCGCACGACAACTCGATGGTCGCGCCGTTGACGAACGCGCCGCTCGACATCAACACCGGATCGGCGTAACCGGGAACGGCTCCCGGCTGCGGACGAAAGCGCGCGTTGACCGGTAGCGCTCTCTGCAGTCCGCCGGCAAAACGCGAAAGCAGCTCCGGCGACCCCAGCCGAATCGCCTGAACGATATCGCTGCGCGTCGCCCCCGCCATCGGCTCGACTTCATGCCCTAGCGCGGCGAAGAGCGCGGCGAAGAAGTCGAGTCCGCGCAAACATTGATCGACGATCAGCGGCGCGAGAAAGAGTCCTTGCAGCAACTCTCGTCCGAAGCCCAGCGTCGGACCGAGCGCGCCACCCAAACCCGGTGCGTAAAGGCGTGCCGCAACGCGTTCGACGAGATCGGCGCGCCCGGCCACGTATGCGCCGGCCGGCGCAATCGATCCGCCTAAGTTCTTGATCAACGAACCCATGATGAGATCGGCGCCGGCCGGTAACGGCTCGCGCTCCTCGACGAGCTCGCCGTAGCAGTTATCGACGAGGACGCTCGCCGCCGGGGCCACGCGTTTGATCCGCGCGTAGGCCGCTTCGCATTGTGCGACCGAAAGCGCGCGCCGCGGCGCATAACCGCGCGATCGCTGTACGAAAACGGAAGCCACGTCGGGCGTAAGCGCTCGTGCGACGGCATCGAGGTCGATGCCGCCGTCGTCGAGCAACGAAACCTCGCGATATTCGATTCCCTCATGCACTAGGGCGTTGGGCGCGTCGCAGATGGCGTTGCGCAGGGTGTCGTACGGCCGGCCCGAGATCGAGAGCATCGTTCGGCCACGCGGCGTGCAGGCCGCCAGCGCGGCGACGATGGCGTGCGTACCGCTGACGATGGAAAGCCGGGCCAGCACGCGCTCGGCGCCGAGCACGCGCGCCAGCAGCGATTCATAACGCTCGCGAGCCGGATCGTCGTAACCGTAACCGGTCGTTCCGGCGAGATCGCTTTCGGCCAAACCTTCGTCGAGAAATGCTTGCAAGACGCCTGTGGCGACGCGCTGTTGCGCCGGATACGCCAGCGATGCCGTCGTTTCTTCGGCTCGCAGCGCCGCGTCGCGAACGCGCCCGGCAATGGCAAAACGTTCGCAGAGTTCTCGAATCATGCTGCGTCGCTCAGGTGTCGCTCGTACGCGCGCACGAAGGGGTAATAGATGATCGCCGCAATGACGATGTTCAGTGCGGCCAGCGCAATAGCGCGCAGATCGTGCGTCGCCAGGTAGGTCGAGGCAAAGGTCGGGATCAACGACGGCATGTAGAGTGCGGCTCGCGACACCAAACCGCCGGCGACGACGGCGTACGTAACGGTAGCCAGTACGATCGGCGCGGCGACGAACGGCACGATCAAATGGGGATTGAAAACGACCGGTGCGGCAAAGAGCAGTGGTTCGTTGAGATTGAAGAGCGCGGGCAAGATGGTTATGCGACCCACGCGCCGCAGGCGCGGAACGCGCGAGACGGCAAGCAGTGCCGCCAGCGGCAGCGTCGCGCCGGCTCCGCCCGGAAAGACGAAAAGGAAGAGCGAGACGACCACGATGTACGGCAACGGCTGGTGTTGCGCAAACGCGTTGGTGTTTTGCATCTGCATGGTGAGATAGACTGGGGTGACGATGGCCGCCAGAACGGCCGGTCCGTGCACGCCCACGCTCCATAGCAGCGTCTCGATCGTGACGATCGCGACGAGCGCAAGATACGTGTCGCCTAGCCGGGCAACGGGCTGCATAGCGGCGGCGATGTCCGACGCGATCGACACGTGCAGCCCAAAGAGCGCTGCAAACGTAGCGATGGTTAGGGCCGCGGCGAACCAGCCGGCGAGCGTCGCGGTAAACCGCCGGCGCAGCAGGGCCGTAAATGCGCCGGCGACGCCCGTCGAGATAATCGCAACGAAGAGTCCCGACGCACCCAGCACCCGCAGATATCCGACGGCATCGGGGCCGTACGGACGCGGCAATGCCAGCGCGAAAGCGACCACGCTCGCAAGCATGAGGGGAGTTAGGCGGTAGGCCGTCTGGCGCGCTAGTCGCAGCGGCAGCACGACCACGAGGGCGAACGCCATCACGCCGAAAGCCGGCAGCAGTGCCGAGGCTACGCGCAGACCGAGCGTCGCCTCGTGGCTGCTCGACGAAAACTGAAGCCCGAGAATCGCACAGAACGCAATGGCTAAAGCGATGAAGCTCCAGGGCAGCGCGTCGCGGACGGCCACGACAAACGGCAACTCGCCGCACCGGCGCATGACCGGTACGGCGTACCGCTCGAACCAGGCGAATCCCTTAGAGGCGGCGGACGACGGCCTCGACGCGGCCGACGATCTCGACATCGCTCGCGTAGATTGGCGCCATCGTCTGATTCTCCGGCTGGAGCCGGACGCGGCCGGCCTCGCGATAGAAGCGCTTCACGGTTGCCTCGCCATCGATCATAGCGACCACGACCTCGCCGTTTTCCGCAGTACGCTGCGGGCGGACCAGGATCAGGTCGCCGTTTAGGATGGCGGCATCGATCATCGAGTCGCCCTGAACCCGCAACATGAACGCGTTGGAGCTGCGCGGCACGAACTGGGTCGGCAGGACAAACTCGCCCTCGACGTCCTCCTGTGCAGCGATCGGCACGCCGGCCGCTACGCGCCCCAGGATCGGAACGACCAGAGCGTCGGGCATGGGCGAGTGGGTCGCGGAGCGCCTTGAGGTGGGCGTGAATCGTGGAGGAAGACGAAAGGCCGACAAGCTCGCCGATCTCACGAACCGAGGGCGGGTAGCCGTGCTGGGCGGTAAACCCGGCAATGACATCGAGAATTTCCCGCTGGCGCTCAGTGGCCGGCTTCTCGGTCGCTTCTCTGCGCATCGTTCCTCCGTGTCCGGCTACAATGCCATGCGTATGGCACCCTAACCGGGTACAACCCTACCATAAAATGATTTTCAAGGCAAACATACGTTCGCAGAACCTTGACAATGCTCGGCGTGCCTATGCTAAAATATGGGGGACGAACAAGCGTTTGGCACTACATATAGGAGACGAAACGGTGGGAAGGCGAAAACGGTTCACGCTCATGCCGGCGATCGCGCTGGTGGGTCTGGGGCTCCTAGTTGCCTTGCCGACGCTGTCCAGCATGCGGCTTTACGCCGCGACGGCCGAGCGGTATTCGACGGTTACGGTTCATCCTGGGGACACGCTCTGGTCGATAGCCTCGTCTCATACCGGTACGGGCAACGACGTTCAGGAGACCGTCGACCGGATCGCCGACGCGAACCACCTGAACACCGGAACGATTCAGCCCGGCGAGCACCTCCGGATCCCGCAGTAACGGATCCCAACCCCACGCTGGCGTGAGGGGTAGTCGGCTCAGAATAAAGAGGCGCCATCTCCGGGCGCCTCTTTATTTTGCTTCCTCCGCCTTTTTGAAAAAGTTAGACGCCTAGCTGCGTCTCGAGACTAGCACGATGCTGTGGCCTTGATGCTCCTCGAGAAAGGTCAAGCCATCCATCATCCAGGTGTCAAGGCCCGCGCCGGAGTGGCGCGCGACCTCGCGCACAACGTGGAGCCGGTCCCGGAGCCAGGCTAGCTCGCTACGCGTCGTCGTGGGAAAGACTGCGACCTCGCAATCCTCGCATTGGTAGCCGAACTGCTGGGCTATGGCTTTGACAGGATCGAGTCGGTTGTGAGCGAGAGCGTGGTCTGATAGGTCGTGGTTGAAGTACCGCTCAGCCCGGCGTCCGTTCGCTGCGTCGCGTACTCTTCCACCGACGTCGGAACGGTGCGGCTGTAATCGTAGTGGATCTTTGTCTCGATGTCGGTCTCGAGCTTGCCCGAACCGTTCGTAACGATCTTGCGCGTCTCGCCGATTTGCATCACGCCGTTGTTATTGCTGGCGATGGCGTAATCGGCCTGAACCGTTTGACCTTGCGAGGTCGAGGGTCCGATGCGCCAATGCTTATTGGCGTCGAGCTGATTGGGATCGACGAAGTTCGAGCCGAGGAAACGCAACAGCGTGTACTCCTCGGTATACACCGTCTTATTTGGATCGCAAATAATATTAGTATTGCCGTACACGACGCATGTTGCCGGGGGCGCCTTGCGAACGTTCTCGCCCTGCTCGCTGACGCTTACGATCAATCCGCCGTCGGGCTGCTTCCCCGTGATTCGGACAGTAATGGTCCCTTTGTCGGTCAACGAACCGTTATAGTGGCTGATGCCGTTGCTTCCGCCACTGTAGTTTCCATTACCGTCCGTAGATTCTGCGCTTTGGCTAGAGTCACGCGCCTGAATCGCTTGATTGGCGCTATAAGAGAAGTGATAGACCAGCTCGCCCGTCATCTCGACGGCGCGCGCGGAGGATTGGATCAGAACCAGCGCCACGGCCATCGCCGTCGCCAGTAGTACCGCACGTGCGGCCCAATGCGGTGATTTCATTCTAGGGTTTTGCGGCTAAGGAGTCCGAGACGAGGCTCAGCGTCGTCTGGTAGGTCGTGGTAGAGTTCCCACTCAAACCCGCATCGGTACGCTGCGTGGCATACTCGTCCACTGACATCGGTACGGTGCGATTATAATCGTAGCCGACTTTGGCCTCGATGTCCGTCTCCAGTTTGCCCGCGCCCGTCATTACGATTTTGCGCGTTTCGCCGATCTGCATATTGCCGCCGCTGTTGCTGGCAATCGAGTAATCGGATTGAACGGTCTGCCCCTGCGACGTCGACGGCCCAATGCGCCAGTGCTTGTTCGGATCGATTTGGTTCGGGTCAACGAAATTCGCGCCGAGGAAGCGCAGCAACGTGTACTCTTCGGTATAGACCGTCTTGTTGGGATCGCAGATGACGTTGGTATTTCCGTAAACGACACAGGTTGCGGGCGGCGCCTTCCTCAGGTTCTCGCCCTGCTCGCTGATGCTGACGATGAGGCCGCCGTCGGCTTGCCGGCCTTTGATGTCGACCGTCATCGTTCCCTTGTCGGTGAGCGTGCCCCCGTAGTGGCTGATACCGTTGGTTTGGGTTGGGCTCGGCATACCGGTTGTCGCCGCTTGTCCCGCCGTAGCGCCGCCTGTACCCGTCCCCCCGTAGCCTACGGCGGAGTCCGAAGCATCGCGGGCTTGAATCGCCTGATTAGCGCTGTAGGTAAACTTATAAACGAGCGTTCCACCCGACTGATCGGCGATCGCCGGCAGCACCGGCGCCAGTGTCGTCGCGACGGCGGCGATAAGAGTAACCACATATGATCTCATGAGACCGTTCCTCGCCTTCCTCACTTACCGCAGCCGGCCAGCGCCGAGGTAATCATTTTGCCGGCCACATCTTCGCTTTGACCGGTCTGAGACTGGAGCCAAGTCATGCCGTCCATGATTCGATTGAGCGGATTATAGCCGACGGCTAAACCAGGTATTTGCGAGACGTCGAGCGCGTACGGGTTTTGTGAGATGCCGGGCGTGTTGGGGTCCTGCCAGGGGTTCGGCGTCTGCCTGACTATCTGATTAGTCGACTCGGTTCCGTTAATGCTTCCGAGAAATTCCGTGCCGACGTGCTGGAGGTCGCCCATCTGCAGCGTTTGCACGAAACCATTGATGAGATCCAGCGACGCACTCTGGTAGGCAACGGTCTGCAGCAGCTGCGCTTTGATGCGGGCGATTGCCGCGTCATCCGTCGGGTTGCCCGTCGGTGCGATCAGTTTGACATCGTCGAGCAGCGTCTGAGCGGCGATGAGATTGCGCGCGATCGGGAGTACGAGGTACGACATCTGCTGCAGCGCCATCGTCGTCTCCGGCGATTGGGTGTAAATCGAGTCGCCGTTGGAAGTCGTTCCTGCAGCGCCGCTTTGGTCGGATGACGTCAGCGTTCCGACTTGATATCTCTTAAAGAGCGGCGGACTCTTGGCAATCTTGGTGTCGTTCTCGAGTATCATCGCGACCGCGGGTCGGATGTGTTCGTGCAGGCGCGCACAGAGCGCCGTGGTTACGATGTGATAAATCTGCGGTGGCGGTGTAGCCGTGGACCCGGCCCCGTCGGAAAGCACCGGTGCGGGAAGGAGGCCGGCGCATGCTAGAACGCACACCAGCAGCAGAAGCTTTCTCTGCATCATCGCTTTGTTCGTGGATGCCGCTTACGGGCCTTCTGAAATGCAGAAGCGGGGCCCCAAAGGGCCCCGCTTTGCTTTTTCGCTACCTAAGCGCGAAGACCGAAGCGTTAGATCCGGATCTGGGCGTTGAAGTAGAGGTTGATCGGCTGAACGGTAGCACCGATTGCACCGTTGTTGCCGGCCGTTGGCGTGTAACTCTGCGTGAACGGCGTGCTAGCACCATTGGCCTTGCGGTCGCCGATGCCGGTACCGTTGTAGAAGTTACTCGGGTAGACAGTGCTGTTGAGCGGACCACCTGCCGGACCATACCCGCAGAACACGGGGCTGGGCGCGTAGGCGGACGACCACGGAGTCGACGATCCGCCGAAGCACGTGTGGAAGAGGTTCGCTCCCAGCACAACCAGCTTGACCTTCGGGCTCAGGTCGTACGAGACCTGAAGGTTACCGACGATCGAGCTCGGCTGCTCTAGGCTGTCGAAGAGGAACGAGTGCGTTTGCGGGTTCGGGACGTAGAGGTACGTAAACGCACCTGCGCCCGCACTCGATGTCGTCAGATAGTTACACTGTAACGGATCGGTTTTCGGCGAGAGCTTGGTGATGCCCGTTGACGCCGAGTTCGATTGACAGACTCGCGGATCGACACCGGTCGTATCCAGCGGGCTGCCGTAATAGCCGCCCGTTTGGAAGTTGAAGCTCGGCGTGATTGCCAGCTTGTCATGCCGCCAGTTGAGGATCAGTGACGATACCCAAGGCGAGATGTAGCTATTGACGGCACCGTTGAGGTTTGGCGCGATGGCCGTTGTGTAGGGATTGTACCAAGCGCTGGGATCAAGCAGACCTTGCGGCGCTTGGTTGTAGTAGGGGTTGCGAATCGGGTCGAAGGTCGCGCCACTGACCGTGATCGGTTTTGCGTTACACGAAACACCGACGCCATTACGGTAGCAAGGACTGCCGCCGCCGGCCTTGGTTAGCGAGTTGTATGCGCCGATCGCGTCGTTGAGTGCGATGGTCGTGTTCGGTACCGTACCGCCCGTGCTCAGTTGCACGTTCTGGAACATGACCTTCGAGTTGGTGTACGTCACCGCGAGCTGACCCGAGAAGCCGTTACGCGTGAAGTCACCCTTGTTGAACTGGAACTCAACGCCTTCGTTACGGTTGACGCCGACCGGGACTTGCGTCACGAAGCCGGCACCGATGAAGGTTTGCTGCTGCCAGTTGGAGACCCACGTGTAGAACGGCGTGAGCTTGAGGCTCATGTCCGTACCCTTGAAGTGCTGCTCCCACGACAGGTCGTACTGACCCGACGAGATGCCTGGAATCGGATGGAAGGGCGAGTAGAAGCCCAGATTCATCGTGTTGTTCCAGACGGAGCGGTCGTCACCGGCAAGGGCCAGATACTGAACCGACGCGGAGATCGGCGGCTGCACGAATCGACCGGCCGAGGCACGGATTACCGCGTTCGGATTGATCGTGTAGGTCGCCGAGAAGCGCGGCTGCCAGTAGTCGAGCGAATACGACGCCGGCGAGGCCGCCGTGAAGTTCGGCGCTTGCACGCCGTCCTGCACGGTTCCGTTGGGGTGAACCCAGCCGGTTTTCGGACCGCCCGGATGCAACGCGGCCGCAGCCTTGTTACAGTCGCCGAGGACGTACTGCGCCGAAGCCGGTGGCGGAGTGCCAGGCGGCAGCGCTTGCAACAGCACCTGGTTGGTCGATGCCTGAACGCAGGTGTAGTTGGTCGTCATATTGGCGTAGAACTGGTCCGCTGCGCCTGCCGACTCCGGCAGGTCGTAGGTGAAGTTGTCGTAGCGAACCGCGGCGTTGATTAGGAACTTGTCGCTGGGACGCCATTGGTCTTGCAGCGCAGCATTTGTGAACTTCGGTTTCACTGCGTTGAAAGAGCCGTTCGCATTACCTTGCCATAGGCTATCCCAGGTGGCGCCCGCGCGTGCTGCAGCCGAACCGGCAGGCGCGAAGTTAGTCGGCCCTCCGGTTGACGAACTGCGCCACGTCGGGGCGACGATTCCGCCCGCCTTTACGGAGTAGTACGAGCTGGCGAGACAGATCTGCTTGTCACCGCTGGTCGGATCGTAGCAGTTGTAACCGCCGTGGCCGTTCTGCGCCATGTAGCCGATAGGCGAAGTTCCACCATTTGCCGTGGAGTTGTTGAACCGGATAACGCTGGCTTGGCTGTAGTTACCGTCGAGCGTTACGAGGTTCTGGTCGTTGATTTGATCTTGGAAGTCGAGCGCGCCACCCGCGGTGTGCGTGATCAACTGATACTGCGCCGTCTCGGGAAAGGCCGGCGTACTGCCGCCGGAAGCGGCGTAGGTCGGGGC
>CAZMPP010000051.1:0-12841 GCA_964568035.1 uncultured bacterium | reverse complement strand
CGCGTTTCGCAGCCGGACGTTGGCAAACGTTCCGCGCATCATCACCTCGTGATTGCCGCGGCGCGCCCCGTAGGAGTTGAAGTCGTGCGGCTCGATGCCGTGCTCCATCAGATACCTTGCCGCGGGACTACTCTTCGAAATCGCGCCGGCGGGCGAGATGTGATCGGTGGTCACCGAATCGCCGAGCAGCGCGAGCACGCGCGCGCCGCGGACGTCACGTAACGGCGGCGGCTCGGCGGGCATGCCGTCGAAATAGGGCGGCCGTTTGACGTACTCGGAGTTCGGATCCCATTCGTACCGCTCGCTGGCATCAACTTGCAGGCGACTCCAGTTGACGTCGCCGCTGAAGACGTCGGAATACTGGCTTCGAAACATCTCTTCACTGATGCAGCGCGCCATCGTCGCGTTGATCTCGTCGTCGCTCGGCCAAATGTCGCGCAAGTAGACGGGTTTACCGTCCCGGCCGATGCCGATCGGCTCTCGCGTCAAATCGACGTCCATCCGTCCGGCGAGTGCGTAGGCGACGACCAGCGGCGGGGAGGCGAGGTAGTTGGCCCGTACTTGCGGATGGATCCGTCCTTCGAAGTTGCGATTACCGGAAAGCACCGCGGCGACGATCATATCTTGATCGGCGATGCTCTCGGCGACGTCGGCGGGCAGCGGTCCCGAGTTTCCAATGCAGGTCGTGCATCCGTAACCGACCAGCTCGAAACCCAGCTTATCGAGATAGGTCTGCAATCCGGCGGCGGCGAGATAATCCGTAACGACCTTCGAGCCGGGCGCGAGCGACGTCTTGACCCAGGGTTTGGTTTCCAGGCCACGTTCGACGGCGTTGCGCGCGAGCAGCCCCGCGCCGATCAGCACCGATGGATTCGACGTGTTCGTACAACTGGTGATCGCCGCGATAACCACGGCACCGTCGTAAAGGTCTTCGGTGGTGCGTGAGAGCGTGGCCGTGCCCCCGCCACCTTCGTCTTCGAATCGCGCTACGGCGCGGCTGCTCTGTTCGCGCGCCGCGACCCATTCGCGCAACGCCCCGTCGAACGAACTCTTCACGTCCGCCAGCGATACCCGGTCTTGCGGCCGGCGCGGCCCGGCGAGACTCGGCTCGACGCTCGACAAATCGAGCGAGAGCGTGTCGGCAAACTGTGGATCCGGCGACGAATCGTTTCGGAAGAGCCCTTGAGTCTTGGCGTAGGCCTCAACGAGCGCGATCTGTTCTGCGGGCCGGCCGGTCAGCCGCAGATACTCGAGCGTGCGATCGTCGATCGGGAAAATCGCGACCGTCGAACCGAACTCCGGAGACATGTTGCTGATCGTGGTGCGATCGACGACCGGAAGCGCGGTCAGGCCGCGCCCGTAGAACTCGACGAACTTTCCAACCACGCCTTTGCACCGCAGCATCTCCGCCACCGTCAAGACGAGGTCCGTAGCCGTTACGCCTTCGCGCAACTCGCCTTCTAAGCGAAATCCGACGACGTCGGGAACGAGCATCGTCACCGGCTGGCCGAGCATCGCCGCTTCGGCCTCGATGCCGCCGACGCCCCACGCTAGAACGCCCAAGCCGTTGACCATGGTCGTATGCGAGTCGGTCCCTACGGCGGTGTCGGGATAGGCCAGCGGCAACTCTCCCGATTCGCCCGCGCCGAAAACAACGCGCGCCAGATACTCGATATTGACTTGATGCACGATGCCGGTTCCCGGCGGCACGACGCGCAGCCCGCGCAACGCTTCTTGCCCCCACTTCAAAAATGCGTAACGTTCGCGATTGCGGTCGAACTCCAGGTCGGTATTCTTGGCCAGCGCATCGTTGCTGCCAAAGTAATCGACTTGCACCGAGTGATCGATGACCAGCTCCACCGGCTGCAACGGATTGATTGCCTTAGCCTCACCACCCATCAGTGCCATCGCGTCGCGCATCGCGGCCAGGTCGACGATGCACGGAACGCCGGTGAAATCTTGCAGCAGCACGCGGGCCGGGGTAAATGCGATCTCGCGTTCGCTGCGTTCGCCGCTCCAGCGCGCCAATGCTTCGATATCTTCTTTGGTGACCGAACTTCCGTCTTCGAAGCGCAGCAGATTCTCCAAGAGAATCTTGAGGGAGAACGGCATTCGCTCGAGTGACGCGATTCCGGACCGTTCCAGGGAGTCGAGCCGGTAGTACGCGTAGGATCGATCGCCGACTCGCAGCGTGTCCAGGGATCCGAAACTATTGGGTTGTGATTTCATCGGACAGCCGTACTTTGGGATCGCCCTCAGCGTAGCCTTCGATCTGCACCGCCGCCCGGCCGGTGCACAGCCGCCAGAGCGGCTCGGCGACCAACGCCAAACGCCACGGCTGCAAATCGAGCACACGTTCGAACTCGCCGCGTTCGTTTGGAATCTCGCGCGCGAGCCGTTCCAGAGCCGCACGCGGAACGAGCAAGCTCGAGGGCAGTTCGGCCGCACGCGCGATCTCCGCTACCGCCGATCCGAGCAGTGCGACGAGCGCGTCGCGCGACGGCGCCGAAGGACGCGCCGGCCGTTGCGGGAGATCGGCTTCCTCGAGCGCTTGACCGCGCGCGACGGCTTGCAGAATCGCAGATCCAAGCTGTCGCTTCATGCCGGCGTCGAGACGGCGCAGCTGTCCGAGCTCTTCTAAGTGCGCCGGCTTGAGCGTGGCGAGACCCGCGACGACGTCGTCGGGGAGGACGTAGCGAACGGGAAGATCGCGGTCCCGTGCGACTCCGTCGCGCAGCTTTACCAACTCATTGAGAATGCCGAGTTCGCGACGGCTCATGCGGGTTGCGCCCGGAATGCGCAAGTACGCACGCCGCTCGTCGATGCGGTACCGGTCAATGTCGCCGAGTTCGGCACACTCCTCGTAAACCCACGTATCGCGCCCCTTGGCCTCGAGCCGGTCGCGAAGCGCGTCGTAGAGTGGTAAGAGGTGTGCGACGTCGCCGATGAGATATTCGATCTGCCGTTCGGAGAGCGGGCGGGTCGACCAATCGCTGACGGTTTGCGATTTCGTCAACCGTACGTTGCAAACGGCTCGCACCAAATCCGCCAACGAGATTTGCATGCCGTAACCGAGAAACGCCGCCGCGACCTGCGTATCGAAGACGCGCGGCGGAACGCGATCGAAACGATCGGCAAAGATCTTCAAATCGGCCGAGAGTGCGTGACCGACGACCGTCGTTTGGGTCAGCGCATCGGCCAGGGAGCGAAGATCGGGGAGCGCCAGCGCATCGACGATTTCCGCCCCGTCATCGAAGGCGATCTGCACGAGCATCAATCGCGGCGAATAAGTTCGCTCGGCGTGAAACTCCGTATCGATTGCGACGCGTGCGGCGTCCCGCACGCGCGCGACGAGACGCTCGAGCTCGCCCGGCGTACTGACGATCGGCGTGGAGCTCATGGCGACCGCCCCGGCTCCGGCGAACGCGGCGGTTCCTGCCGTCGCCGGAAATGGAAGTGCGGACATCGATGCGTCTGACAGTAGTGGCTCGCGTAGTGACGGGCACGCGCTTCGTATCCGTGCAACGCTATCGTCAGCCCATCGCCGAAGATCGTCAGCAGCGAACATATCGGAATTGCGATCGCGCACATCGTCCAGACGTGAACCCAGACCGGCACGCGAAAGGCGGCCGCGGTTGCCGTCGCCACCGTCCCACCGAAACCCGGAATTACGCGCACCGCCAGCAGAAAGGCCGGCGAACCCACCGGAAAACGTTTGACCCAGCGCGGCAGGCGATGCAGGTAATCGTCGAGCCGCAAGAGTGACGAGGCGTGCAGATTGATCCAGTACCCGAGAAGCGCGGCTCCGACGAGTCCGAAGACGTCGACGAGCGTGCCGGTGATGGGACCGAAGATCGCGCCGTTCATAATCGCCAGGGCGTCGGTCATCGAGAACGGGGCCGAGGCAACGACCACAAAAACGGCCACGGCCAGCGGATAGGCGAGCGGTCCTATCGTGCGGATCATGTGGGCGACCTGCGGCTGGTACCGAATGACCAGGGCCGCGACGGCGAAGGACGCGGCGAGCAGGCCGAAAGCGCCGACTTTACGGAGGAGGACCTTCAACCGGTGGTGGTCGTGCGGATAGTTATCACGTTGCTCTGCGGTGTTGGTCTCTACACCTCGCTTTTCATGCTTGATAAGAGCCGGCGGGCCGCCCGCGGCGAGCTGACCGAGCCCAGCGTCGTCCAGACGCCGCGGGCGAATCTCTTTGGTATACCTAACGCTGCGCTAGGTACGATGTACTATCTCATCGTGGGACTCGCCGTTTGGTGGGCAAGGACGCCGCTCGCCATGACGATTCTGCTCGCATTTGCGTTATTTGCGGCGGTAACTTCGGCCGTGCTGGCCTACTCGCTGCTCTTTATAACCCGGCGAAAATGCCCATTCTGCATGACGTCGCACGCCGTCAATTGGGCCCTCCTCCTAATCTTGTGTTGGATATTCTTGCCCGACGTCTTGAGTCGAGGGCTATGATTTTGGTAGAATCGGCCTCTCTGGTCAGGACGGCGCGCCTGTCGCCGATACCACCGGGGGAGAGGGCCGGATTCGCAGCGTTTGTTCTACGATCCGGTGAACGGCAGATTACTTGGGGTGGCGCGAGTGCGCCGCCCCTCTGCTTTTAGAGGGGACGGAGGGACTCGATCATGGCGCGGTACGATGGATCGTTCGTCGGGCTGGAAGCAAACCAAGCATCGAGCATCTCTTCTGCGACTGGGACCGACGTCGCGCGAAGGCTCAAGCAGAGGACGTTGGCATCGTTCCACTCACGCGCGCCGGCAGCCGTTGCCGCGTCGCTACAGAGCGCCGCGCGCGCGCCGGAAACCTTGTTGGCGGAAATGCTGACGCCCGTTCCCGTCCAGCAGCAGAGCACGCCATAATCGGCCTCACCGCTCGCGACGGCCGTAGCGACCGCCCGTCCAACCGAGGGCCAATCGTCGCCGCTTCCCGCACTCAGCGCGCCGTAGCGCCGAACCTCATGACCGCGTGTTGCGAGCCAGCGAGCAATCGCTTCGGGCAGGTCGCCGGTCATGTCACTCCCGAGTGCAACGCGCATGCCGAGAGGTTTTCCCCAAAACGCAGGTGGACCTAGGCGATCATGTCCGCGGTGCGTCTGGCGGCGACGGTCATACTCGCCCGCCCTCCGTTCGAAGTGTACCTGGCGCGTCGCAGCGCGCGCAGCGCGTTCGCGCCCGACGCCTTCGTCTTTCCCGGCGGCACGATCGATGCCCCCGACGCCTCGCCGCAGATGCAGTCGCGCTCGCTCGGGCTCGACGACGCGCGCGTCGACGCCGAATTTCGCGCTGCCATTTCCACCGAGCTGCGCTCCAGCGAACCCGCCGTCGCGCGCGCCGAGGCTCGCGCGCTTCTCGTCGCCGGTTTGCGCGAGCTTTTCGAGGAAGCCGGCGTGCTTTTCGCGCGCACGGCCGACGGCCGGTCCGTGGATGCCGCTATGCTTGAAGGACGCGGTGCTGCTGCAGAACGCGCCCGCATCCGCGACGGCAATCTTCCATTCGCGGATTTCCTCGCCTCGCACGATTGGTATGCCGACACTGGTGCGCTAACCCTCTTCTCCCACTGGATCACGCCGCCGAGCGAGCCGCGTCGTTACAACACGCACTTCTTTTTTGCCGTCGCGCCGTCCGATCAAGCGGCGCTTGCCGATGCCGACGAAATGCACGATGGAATATGGATCGCCCCCATGTCGGCGCTGGAGCAATATCGCAACGGCACGATGCACTTGGTCTATCCGACCATCAAACATTTGGAGCGTCTCGCAGGCTCCGATTCAATCGAAGCGGCGCTCGCTTATGCTAAATCAAAACCGATCGTAACGATCATGCCGGCCGACGCCGGCAATGATTTCGCCATTCCTCCGCTACTCGAGGGTGCATGGTAACGCTGGTTCGTGCAAACAATCCGTCGGCGATGACGCTGACCGGTACCAACTCCTACGTCATCGACTGCGGCGACGGCGCGGCGCTGGTAATCGATCCCGGACCGCCCTTCGAGGAACATCTCCAAGCCCTCATCGGCACGGCGGCGTCGCAAGGCCTCACGATAGCTGCGATCGCCTTAAGCCACGCACATCCCGACCATGCGATGGGTGCACCGCATCTTTCTGCCGCGACCGGTGCCCCAGTCTACGCCCACCCGCGCAGCCGCGTGCCGCACGATCTCGATTTACCGCTGGAATCCGATCTACGGGTCGGAACACGTGCGATGGCCTGCATCGACGCGCCGGGTCATAGCAACGACCACGCCGTCTTCTACCTCGAGCCCGAGGCCGCGCTCTTTACCGGCGATACCATTCTCGGCGAAGGGACGACCGTGATCGCTCCCCCCGGCGGAGCGTTACGTCCGTATCAGCGGACGCTGCAGCGCCTCGCCGGCGAATTTCCGGCGGCAATGCTGATCTATCCCGGGCACGGACCCGTCGTCACCGATCCTGGGGCAAAAATCGCCGAATACATCGCGCACCGGCAGATGCGCGAAGACCAAGTGCTGGCAGCGCTGAGAGCGGCCCCGATGACGATTCCCGATCTGGTGCGGCGCATTTACGGAACGCAGCGCCAAGTGCTCTGGCCGGCGATGGCGCGTCAGGTTTTGGCGCACCTGGTCGCACTCGAGGGCGAAGGTCGCGCCGCTGCCACGCGCCTCGACCGTCGCTTTACGGAGGACGAAGCGGCGATGCTCAATCCCCGCATCACCGACTTTGTGGGGCCCGAGGAGGCCGAGGTTATCGTCGCAGAACTGGGAACCGAGATGCGGCTCGAAACGCTCTACGAGTACCGGCTGACGTGATGCGGCGCGCCCTGCTGCTTACCGTGGTTGCCGCGCTGACCTCATGTTCGCAGTCGCCGAACCCCGCGATCCCACCGCTCGTGCAACCGTCCAAAGCGTCGTGTTACGTCGCCAGGATCGATCCAACGACGGTCCAGGCCACGATTACGTTTTACGGCTGGCCGGACAACGCCCCGCCGGGCAACAAGATCGCACACGGCGTCGTGCATAAACATGCCGGCGGCGACGGAACGTACTGCAACCCGACGACTTTTGCCACCGAGCGCGCCAACAACAAACAAATACCGTACGGCACGAAGATCTACGTCCCGTTTCTCAAGCAGTATTTCGTACGCGAGGATCTATGCACGACGTCCGGACCCCCGACGGGTAGCGGAAGCAACGGATGCTACGAGCTCTGGTTCGATCTGTGGATCGGCGGCGACGGCGCATCCAAGAAGCACGCCGTCATCTGGTGCGAGCGGCATCTTACGCCTAACGGTCAAGTCGACGTGATCCTTTATCCCAAGGACGGCCTGCCGGTCGCGCATCCGGGGCCGATCTATAGTAATAAGCCCGCGCCAGACGGCAGTTGTTACGGCAAACCGGAAGGCTAGCGGATCTGTAGGACGACCTTCCCGAACTGACGGGCCTCATCGAGGCGTTGTGCCGCCGCTACGACGTCGTCGAGGGCGAAGACCCGATCGACGACCGGACGTAAATCACTCTCGAAAAGCTTCAACATTGCGGCGAAATCTTGCGGGCTGCCCATCGACGTTCCCATCACGGTCACGTGCTTCCAAAAAAGCGGGAAGAGCTTGATCGTCGATTCGCCGCGCGTGCCGCCGTAAATCACGATGCGGCCGCCGGGCCGAACGAGATCTATCGCCGCGCGCAGCGTATCGCCGCCCGATGAATCAACGACTAGGTCAAACGGACCAACCTTGCGCAGATCCTTCGCCCACTGCGGCGCGGAAGCATAGTTGATCGCCAAATCGGCACCGAGTGCCTTCGCGTGCTCGAGCTTCTCGTCGCTGCTCGACGTTACGACGACGCGCGCCCCGGCGTGCTTGGCAAAGAGCAGCGCAAAGGTCTGCACGCCCCCGCCGATTCCCGGAATCAAGACCGTTTCACCGCGCCGCACCGCGCCGCGCGTAAAGACCGCGCGGTATGCGGTGAGACCGGCTAGTGGAATTGCGGCGGCTTCCTCCATCGAAAGACTTGCCGGCTTGGGATAAACGTTCTCCGCCGCAACGACCACGTACTCAGCCCACGTTCCGTCGGACGGCATCCCCAAGAGCCCCGAACGCTCGGCATCCCACACTTGCGGATCGTCGCCCCAGTCGAGCATCGGGTCGATCACGACGGCGTCGCCGACGGCCAGGTCGCTAAAGACCGCGCCGAGCGCGGCAATCTCTCCCGCGCCGTCGCTTCCCAGCGTTACGGGAACGTGAATGTTGGGATAGAGGCCTTGCGTGATGTAGACGTCGCGATGTTTGAGCGCCGCCGCCTTAACGCGAACCAGCACCTCGTTCTCGCGAACCGCCGGCACCGGAACCTCCTCGATCCGAAGGTGTTGCGGGCCCCCAACGGCGGTTAAGCGCGCAGCTTTCATCAACGCATTCAGATATGAAGGGTGACGATGAACTTTACCGATGCCGGTTGGACGTACAATGCATCGGTGGGATAGTTGGCCAGGTACTGACCGTTGTTCGAGGTGGAGTAAAGCCCCGGATAGGGCGTGCCCGCATCGTAACGGGTAAACGGACCGGCGGCCGAGTTGAAGATGTTTGTCCCGGCAACGGTAACATCGACGCGGTCGAAATTCTTTCCGACCGCCAGATCGAAGAGCGAGTAGGGCGGCTGGTTGAGCGTGTTGTTATTGCCGGCAAACGTAAACGCGGTCGACGCGTGCCAGTCGTGGCGCGCCCAGGTAAAGACCGCCGAACCCTGCTGCTGCGGCACGCCGAGAAACTGCTGGCTGTCGACCAGCGTGCCGCCCGAAGTTGGATTCGAAACCCACGGTCCCAACGCGTACGGATAGGCAATGTTGAGGCCGTAGGAGAGCGTCATCGTGAGGTTTTGCCGCGGAAAGCGCTGTTTGTAGCGCGCTTCGGCGCCCTCGTAGACGGCGTTGCCGATATTGATCGGAATCTCGTACGCGAATCCCAGCTTTGAGTTACAGAACGTCTCGGCGCCGCCGCCCGGATAGAAGTTCTCGATCGTGTCGCGCAGATTCGAGCGATAGATCGAGACGTCGAGGTTGGACGTACTCGAAAAGAGATGCGAAAAGCCCAACTCGTACTCGGTGGCGTGCTCGGGATTCTCGTTCGGGTTGCCGTTGGGCGCGACGCAGTTGGAATCCATCGGCCCCGCCGCGGGATTCGGCTGGAGCTTGCCCTCTACCAGCACCGGCGGGAAGAAAAGGAGCTCCGCGAGCAGCGGCGGCCGGAACCCCGTACCAACCGAAAATCGGGCGACGCTGGTCGATCCGATATCCTGGCTCAGGCCAAGCCGCCAGTTCAGCGAATTTCCGAAGGTGGTATAGTTTGCGTCGAAGAGCCCGGCCGAAATGCGCGTTCCGCTTCCGATCTGCTGGGCGCCGCGAACGTAGTACGAACCGATGCTCTGCGACATCGTCTGATCGATGCCCAAGCCCGAGAGCGCTTCTTGACGCAGGTACGCCCCGACCGAAAACTCGCCCGCATCGAAACTGCGGCCCCACGACAGCCCTTCGTTGTATCGCGTGTCGAGGTGCGCGACGTCGTACGGCGAGATGCCGCCGCCTTGGAAATCGATGTTATTGTCGCCGGCGTAAAAGTCGGCGGTGAGCGTTCCGGAACCTAGCGGCGTGCGCGAATAGGCGTCGTAGGCGCGGATGCTCTGGGCGAAGGTCGCGCTGCCCTGGCCGACGTGATCGCCGTAGACGGGATTGGGGGCCTGCGTCGCGTCGCTCGAGCCGCTCGGCCCGAAGCCGCAGGCTGCACCGGGTCCGGTAAAAACGCAGGTGGAGTTGCCGGCGATGCCGTTGAGCGCGCTGGACTCGTCTCGATTATCTCCTAACGTAAAGAGACGGAAGCCCACGTCGGAACGCTGCGAGAAAAAGTAGTCGAGGTTCACCAAGCCGAGCATCGCCGAAATCGTCGAGCCCAGATGCGTGTAGAAGGGACAGTTCGGGGTCTTCGTCTTGGTCTGCGGCCCGCAGTAGATCGGCAAATTGTTGGCGGGAACCACCAAGTCGTTCTCGTTGACCTGGCCGCCTTGATGGTAGCTGTCGCCGGCGAACGCGTACCCGAGCTTTCCGATCGTTCCGGTGGCGTTAATCCAGCTCTGCGACATGCCGTACGAACCGACCGACGTAGAAAGATTGAGATGATCTTCGAGCGTGGGACGCAACGAAACGAAGTTAACGGCACCGCCGAACGTGTTGCTCCCTTCCAAATCCGTCGGGCCGAGGCCCTCGGTGACGCTGACGCTGTTGAACGCCGGCACCGCAAACTGCGAGAGGTCGACGTCGCCGGTGTTGCCGTCGTTGAGCAGCTGGCCGTCGAGCGTTACCATCGCCTCGGACGGATCGGGACCGCGTAACGAAACGACGGCCGGCGCGGTCGGCGCGCCGGCGTCGGGTCGCGTTACGATGACCGACGGAATTTCTTGCAGCGCTTGGAGCGTCTGGCCGTAGCCCAATGCATCCATCTGCGAGCGCGAAACGTCCATCTCCGGAATAACGTTCCGGTTGAGCGTGAAGCCGCCGTTGGCGGTTACTTGACCGATTGTGCGCAGCTTGGGCGTGTCGGTTGGTTCGAGCACGACGTCGAAGTGCGACCCCTCGATGACGTCGCCCGTGTTGACGGTAACGGTGGCAAATCCGTGCGCGACCACGCTGAGCGCATAGCGTCCCGGCGGAATCGAGAGACTAAACTCGCCTTTTGCGTCGCTGGTCGTGGCCACGCGTTGCGGCCCACTGATGGAAACCTGAGCGTGTGCAATGGGGGCGCCGGTGGGCGTGTGAATGCTCCCGCCCACTAGGCAGCACGCGGCAATGAGCTGTCCTAGCATGCGGCCCGGGATTCGCGAAGCAAGCCACGCCAGGCCTTCCCCCACGAAGCGACGTAGAACGCGCGAGATGAATAAACGAGCTCGATCCCTACGCGCGCTTTTTCGCGGCCTCGCGCGGCTGCAGCGCTCCTTCACGTTGGAGATCGGTCCGTTGCGCGCGACCGGCGTGCCGGCGGTGCTGGTCGGCGTCACCGGGATTATCGTAGCCGGCGGCGTCACCGCGGCGCTCGCGAAATCGGCTAGCCGCTTGCCTGAAACGCTTGGCGAGGCTCGCGGACTTGCCGATTCTCTGAACGCGCGCAACCCCCGGCTGAAATCGTGATCGAAAATGCAGCCCTTTCCGACCTGATTCGCACCCAAATTCCCGATGCGGAGGTTTCAATATACGACCGCACCGGAACGATGGACCATTTTAATTTGGTCGTTCGCTCGGAAGCCTTCAAGGGCAAGACGCTCATCGAGCAACACCAGCTGGTCTACGGTGCGCTCAAGCCCGCGCTCAAAGACGGCCGCGTTCACGCCGTCGAGCTCAAAACCATCGTCGCCGAGAATTAGGAGAGTCACATGTCCGACGAACTAAAAGAAGAGATCGCTCGCGAGATCGCGAGCAACACAATTCTCGTCTACGGGAAGGGCACGAAAGACGCACCGCGCTGCGGCTTTACCTTGGAGACGGTCGAGTTTTTCAGCAACTTCGGCTACCCGTTCGAAGTGATCGACGTGCTCGAGAATGTACCCAAGCGCGAAGTACTTGCCGAGTTGACCGACTGGCCGACGCTGCCGAAGGTCTTCATCAACGGCAAGTTTTACGGCGACACCGACATTCTCGGACCCATGGCGCAGAGCGGCGAGCTCCAGGCAACCCTGAGCGACGTCTTCGGCAGTGCGCCGGCGGAACCCAAACAAACTATCAACCTGCGCTAGTGGCATACCGCACGCTCATCTCGCCCGAGCAACTCCACGAGCAGCTCGGCGACGAGGGTCTAATCGTCTTCGACTGCCGGCACGCGCTGGGCGATTTCGGTCTTGGGCTGCGGCTCTACGAAGAGTCGCATCTTCCCAGCGCCTTCTTTGCGTCGGTCGAAGACGAGCTTGCTGGGACGAAGACCGGCAAGAACGGTCGGCATCCGCTCCCAGATCCGGAGCGTTTCGCGCGATTTCTGCGGAGCTGCGGTGCCGGCGACGAGTCGCAGCTCGTCGCGTACGACGCCGGCGGCGATATGTTTGCCGCGCGGTTTTGGTTTCTTTCGCGCTGGATTGGCCACGACGACGTCGCCGTGCTCGACGGCGGCTTTTCTGCCTGGACGGCACTCGGCTATCCGGTAACGAGCGAGCTTCCCAATCCGCGGCAAGGCTCGCTCGCGGTGAGACTCCACCCCGAATACATCGTTGACGCCGACTACGTGCTGGCGCATCTCGGCAGCGATGCGATGCAGCTGCTCGATGCGCGCGCCCGCGAGCGCTACGCCGGCGAATCGGAGACCGTCGACGCGGTTGCGGGCCGCATTCCGGGCGCGCACAACCGAGCCTTCAAAGAGAACTTCGACGAGAACGGCCGCTTCAAATCGCCCGACGCGTTACGCGCCGAGTTCGAAGCCACCGGTCTCGATCCCACGCGCATCGTCCATCAGTGCGGCTCCGGCGTTTCGGCGGCGGCGCAACACTTCGCGATGCACCACGCCGGCCTCGAAGGCTCGCGCGTCTATAACGGCTCGTGGAGCGAATGGATCGCCGACCCGGCCCGCCCCATCGAACGCGGCTGACTCCTTTTAAGTTATCGTTTTACGGGCGGAGGAATCGCGAACGGCTTGGCAACCGCGCCGGCCGGTGACGCTTCGAGCCGGGCGAGATCTTCCGGCGTCGGCGCTTGCGAGAAATCGCGGCAACTGTCGACGATGCAGTAAAAGCCGAACGGCTCGTCACTGCGATTGACGAACTGGTGCAGTTCGAGCGGAGCGACGTAGATGACGTCGTTGGGCCCGATCTCGGTCGCAGTGTC
>CAZMPP010000050.1:0-12861 GCA_964568035.1 uncultured bacterium | reverse complement strand
GACGAAGCTCAGCCGGGATGAGGCTCGCAAACTTCGAGTACTGGGGAATGAACTTACCGTTCACAAAGTGATTTTGCGCGGTACCGGCGCTCGGCATCGCGTTGGTGGATCCGAGGTTGCTTCCAGAGCAGCCCGCGAGAAGCCCAACGGCGACTGTAGTACAGATCGCCGACGTTAACAAACGCATTATTGGTGGATCTCCTTAGCATGTAGTGGGAAGTTAGGTCGCAACGGAGCGCCGACGCTCCGCCGACAGGCCTGGCGACCCGAATGCTTCCTCATAACACATCAATCCTTCTGGCGCTATTGTTTTTTTCTCAGGCTGGCTATGATAAGCGACGCCCTGCTTGTAATGCACCACATAGCGTGCAGGCAACTCTTGCCTACGTCGTTTTAGCAATTTTTTACCAGTAAAAAGAGCGGGCCCGCCTAAGCGAGCCCGCTCTCCTTTGCTAAACCACGGCGCTTTTTCGCGCCAAGGATATTACGCGTCCAGTTGCCACTCTGTTGTCCGATCCCCAACGAGCCGAGATGGCATCGTTTGGGTCGGCCGCTTAGCTTGGCTGCCACCCGGGCCTTTACCTTCGCCGATATAGTAAAAAAGGGGGAGGCCCGCCGATGCGGGTCTCCCCCTTTAGGGTCATGCCCTTGCGGGCAGTTTTGAGGTTACTTGGTGCTGATAGCCGCGCCGATCGGCTCGATGATCGTGCCGGAGCTCTGGTTGGTGGGCGACCCACCGGCATCCCACATCCAGCGACTTTCGGTCGAACCGGCTGCATCGCCACCGGCCAGATATTTCTGGTTGTTGGCCGCGATAACACCCTGGACGAGGTCGGTAGCCGACGATAGGGTCGTTTCGCCCGTGTACGTTAGGCTCGTACCTGAGACGCTGTACCAGTACACCGCAGAAGCGTCCTGGTCGCCAACGGCGAGGTAGTTACCTACGCGATACCACTGGACCATGCCCGGGAAGAGCGGCTGCGTGCCGCTGATGCTGGCGGTGGTCATCGAGCTGCTGCCGGCCGGAAGCACCGAGATCGTGAACGTGAAGCTCGGGTAGCTGAAGCCGTCAACATAGAGGTTGCCGTTCGAATCGTAACCGTCGAAGAAGTACTCGTACTGCGCCGGGTTGCTGATTCGCGTCGGCGAGCCGCTGGCGTTGGCATAGATCAGGACGCCGCCGGCTTCGCTGAAGTCGAAGATATCGGTTACGGCGAGATCGCCGTTAGTCGGATTGACGGCGCAGCCAACCGGATAGCCGTCGGGATCCGAGAGCGTATTCAGGATCGAACCAGAGCGCGAGAGTTGGATGATCTGGTTCGTGTTCGTGTTGGTAACCCAAACGTTACCGTTCTTGTCGGAGCATGCGCCTTGCGGCCCGTTGAAGCCCGTCAGCACGCCCTTGAGCGCCATCCCCGGCATCGAGTAGATATTAACGTTGTTGGCGCCATAGTCGGTCGCGAAAAGCAGGCGCGGCAGTCTGGACGCATCCGGTGAAACCCACGATTTGTGATGATCCGGACGTACCTTCACCGACTTGAGTGCGGTGATGGTAACTTTCCGGTCAAGGACGTGGGCCGTGTGACCCAAACCCGTCATGCCGGTGCCGGCGCCGACAGGCGAGGCTGGCGAATATTGTGATCCTGCGCCGCTGCTGCTGCAGCCGGCGAGGAGTGCGACGGCCGCCGCTACGCCGATGGCGTAGGAGGCCGACCCCGAGATTCTCATTCGAAATTGCTCCTTTTACTTTCATGAAAGGGCCCCGCGGGGCCAACAGGCTCGAGGAAACCCGGTTGTAGCCGGGGCCAGTAATTGCGACCGTTCGCTAGGGTTCTCCTGCAGCGGCCACGCTTGCCTTATTCGTCGTCTACGGGGCGATGGCTCGGCCGGTGGTGCCGGAAGTAAGCCCGCGATCGGGACGACGGAATCCGAGCGAAGCTGCGGGCCTGCTGCGAATAATCGAAGACGTCGGCGATGCTGGCGGCGCGCACGTCGGTCGTCCCGATCCGCCCCAAGCCAAAGGTGTCTTCGACGAACTTGAGGACGCTGCCGAACTCGTACTGCGTGTGCGAGACATAGCCCCCCTGGCTGCCCGAGCCGATGCGGGCGTATGCGGAAACGACCAGCATGGGCACGCGAAAGCCCAGGCCGCCCCAGTTATCGAAGAACGGCGGCGGCTCGTGATCGTAAAAGCCCCCCCAATCGTCCCAAACGACGATAACGGCGGTGTTCTGCCAGTACGGACTCTGGCCCACGGCATTGACGACGCTGGCGACCCACGACGGACCATCGTCGGTCCCGGTGTTGGGATGATCGGAGTTCTCGCGTTCGGGAACCACCCACGAGACCGCCGGCAGCGCGTTTCCGGAGATGTCGTTGAAGATGTCGTTCGGATCGCTGGTGACGTTGGCGTCCCACTCCGGGCCGTAACGCACCGCGGAGATCGCGTCGAAGGCGTTCCAAAGGCCGCCGCCCGTGCCGCCGGTTACCGGCGGCGAATAGTATTTCCACGATACCGAGTGCGCGTCGAGCAAATCGCGCAACGTCGTATAACTCATACACGGGAACGGGCCTTTGTGGTATCCGTACTTCAGTTTGACGCCGGTCCACGTCAACGTCGACGTCTGGGTGCGTTTGGGAGCGTCGCAACCCCACGGCGTGCCGCTCGGGTAATCGACGAGACTCTTGGTCTGCTGCGCGTTGATCGTCGTGCCGCCCGCGATCAAATCCTGATGCGCCGTAAAGCTGCCGCTGCCTTGCGTCTGGAACATGTGGTCGGCAAGAACGTACTGATTCGCTATGTCCCAATACGGCGCAATCTGCGATGGATCGACGTACTGATATATCTTCAAACCTGCAGGCCCTTTGCAGCGGCCACCCCCGCCTTCCAAGCCGAAGCCGTCCATCATTCCGCGATCGTACTCTTTGAGAAAGCCGTCGCGGCGATGTCCGAAATCGCAGATTTCGGCGAGTTTGACTGCCATGAGCGGCACGTACTCTTCGCTGCCGCTGGGCGTCTTCATCAGTCCCTGCGTCGCGCCGTCCGCGCCCGGATAGGTAGCAAAGAGATTGTCGAAGCTGCGATTTTCTTGAATCATCACTACGACGTGAGTAATAGGACCCGACGTGCCGTGACGCTTGAGCGTGTCGCCCCGCGCGGGCGTAACCGCTCCGGCGGTGCTCGCACCGCCGCCCGAGCAGGCGGCGAAAGCTAGGGCCGAACCTGCCGCAAGCACGCGCAGCCGCAGCCCCACGTCATCCCTCCGCGATGCTGGTGACGGTTTGTACCAGTGACTCTTTTCCTTTCGACGCCGTGCGCACCGCCAGGCGCATATAATCGAAGACTTCGGGTAGGCGTCGCGCGTAGCCGCTGATGAAACGCCAAGACAAGAGGTGCCTGAGCGAAAGATACTCGGCTTCGTGGAGCAGGAGCAAGTTGGTGATGATGAAGTGGCGCATGGCGCTGCCGCGGCGGATGTACACCCGCCATCGCTTGGCGATGTCGACGTTGGTGAAAACGCCGTTGCGTAGCGAGCCCGAGAGCACCGCCGGACTGACGGTAATGGCGCTATCGTAACGCTCGGGCATCTGCGTGCCGCGTTCGATTTCGCCTTTGCCGAAGTCGACCGTCCAATACTCGGTTTGCGCTCCGGTAATCGTGAAGACCCACCGCGGGTTGCGCAGAAACGGCCGCAGCGGCCAAATGGCGCGGAAGAACTTGCGAAAATATCCGGCGAAATCGTCGAACGCGATTTCCTTTGACGCTTCGGAACGATAGGCTTTCTCGAGGCGTTCGCTCTCGGCCAGCGCGCGCTCCTCGGCGTAAGCGACCATGTCGTCCACCACGTTATCGGTGAGTTCGAAGCCCGTTTCGCTCGACCAGCGGCTGCCGACCGGCATTACCTTTAACTCCGTTCCGGGAACTCGCGAAGCATTGGCGGCAAAATAGTCGCGCATTTCGAAGGCCGAAACGAGGAAACGGTTCTCGTCGCGCACCTCTTTATGCAAGTGACAGATTCCGCTGGCAAACGGCACCGCATAACGCGGGCGAAGTTGTTGTGCCGCCGCAACGAACGCTTCCATGTACGTGCGCCCGTCCACGGGAAGGCGATCCGACGGATCCTCGAAGCTATAGCGCGTCGGATACGACCAGGCCGGCGAATGACTGCGCAGCATAAAGTCGACCTTGGGATACTTGGCCCGGAAGGTGCGCCAAAGCGAGGGTAGCGGTTTGGAGTCGTTAAGATCCATGAGCGTGCAGCCGTCGGCCTGTATTACCGCCACGCTATCGTCTTGAAAGGTCACTTGATAGCTGGTGAACGAGAAGCCGGGCGCCAGCTCGATGCATTGGCCGTGCGTCAGCTCGATGATATGCGCGCGGCCCATATCGCGCAGTTGCGCCGGTAGTCCCGAGATCGGGAACTTCGGCACCATGATGGTGGTGTGAGGCGAGAATTTCTTAAGTGTTCTCGGATCGAAGTGATCGAAATGCCAGTGCGTTACGTAGACGTAGTCGGCTTCGAAAATGTCGGGACCAAACTCGGGCGGCGGAGCGTGCCACCACGACGACCAATAGGCCGGCTCGTTCAACCACGGATCGATAACGAGACGCTTTCCACGGGCCTTGACGTCGAGGCAGGCATGACTGACGATACGGAACTCCATGTCCGCTCTTTCTGCGGCCCGGTGCCGCCTACCATTCTGGAGGCGGCTATTCAGTGTCTACCGGGGCGCGCGATGGCGGCTGACGTTCGAAGAAAGAACGCGAATATTTCGTTCCGATCGGAACGAAGGCGCGCGGCGCCTGCGTGAAGTCGAAAGAGTCGTCGATGCTATTGGCGCGGACGTCGGTCGTTCCCAGGCGTCCCAGCCCGAAGACGTCCTCAATGAACTTGAGGATGCTACCAAACTCGTATTGCGTGTGCGAGACGTACCCTCCGTAGCGCGACGACCCTTGGCGTGCGTAGGGCGACGCGATGAGCAGCGGGACCCGAAACCCGAGCCCGCCCCAGCGATCGAAGAACGGCGGAGGAACGTGATCGTAAAAGCCGCCCCAATCGTCCCAAACGACCACGATTGCGGTCGAGTTCCAGTACTGCGATTCGCCGATCGCATTCACGACCGAGCCGACCCACGACGGTCCGGTATCGGAGGCGTTGCCGGGATGATCGGAGTTCGCCTCGGTAGGGATGACCCAAGAAACCGCGGGCAGCGCGCCGCCGGTAATGTCGCTGAAGATTTGCGTCTGGCTGACGATGTTGGTGTTCCACTCCGGTCCGTTTCGCACCGCGTCGATTGCATCGAAACCATTCCAGAGTGCTCCGATTCCGCCCGGCTCGGGCGGCGTGTAGTAGCGCCACGAAAGCCCCGCCGTATCCAGCAAATCGCGCAGCGTTTGGTACTTAAAGCATGGAAAGGGACCGTGATGGTAACGGTACTGCAACGACGAGCCTTTGGCGATGATCACCGACGTTACCGTGCCGTTGGGGGCGTCGCAACCCCACGGTTTTTTCGACGGAAAGTCGATTACCGTTTTCGTCTGCTGGGGATCGATGGTCGACCCGCCGGCAATGAGGTCTTGGTGCGCGCTAAAGCTTCCGCTGCCTTGCGTCTGGAACATGTGGTCGCCTAAGACGTAGGTTTCCGCAATCTGCCAGTACGGTACGATCTCCAACGGATCGACGTATTGGTATGGTGCAGTTCCTTGCTGTCCGGGGCACTTCTTACCGCCGCCCTCTAAACCAAAGCCGTCCATGGCGCCGCCGTCGTAGTCTTTGATCACACCGTTGTAGGAGTGCCCGAAGTCGCATGGGTAATTGAGGCTGGTCTTTTGCAGGGGCACGTAGGTGTAGCCGCTCGGCGTCTTCATCTTTCCCTGGGTCGCGCCGGCCGCTCCGGGAAACGTCGCGAACAGATTGTCGAAACTGCGATTCTCTTGAATCATCACGACCACGTGCGAGATATATTGTGAACCGGTGGCCGGCGAGAAGCCACGCGACGCCGCCGGAGCATTAGCACTGGTCGGCGGACCCGCGCAGGACGCGGCAGCGACTGTCACGGCCAACGCCGAAATGCTCCAGCGCCGCACCTTACGTATGCGTTCGCAGAGAGATGGCGCCGGTGGTGGTCGTTAGGCGGACGATCTCGCTAAGGTCGCTGGCTATGTGGCCGACGGTGCTGCGCGCGTCGACCGTCGCACTGCTATCGCGCGCGAGCGTAAGATCGATGGCACCGGTCGTGGCGTCGAGATCGATCGACCGGTTACTGTCGACGCGGCCGCAGTCGGCGGTGATACGGCCGGCCTGCGTTTCGACCGACAGATCGCCGCTAACGCCGGCTACGTCGACCGCTCCTGCGACGTTGTCGATGTCGACCGCCGCGGCCGACGGCACGCTAATTTCGATAGCGGACGCCGCCGCCGTGCGTGCTGCCTTCGTAAGTGGTCTCGACCACGACTTCGTTACCTTCTTTGCGGACGTCGACGTGAATCGACCGTAGCTCCGTCTCGCCGGATGCGAACTTCGTAGCCTCGACGTCGACTGCCGCACGTGACGATCCGTCGACGCGAACGGTTCCGGCAACGTTGTGAACGCGTACGATGGCCGGCACGCCGGGAACACTTTGGCGCACGGTCTCGCGTGCGTGCTCGGAGAATCCGGTGCATCCGGTTGCCAGAAGCGCCGCGATGAGCGGCGCCGTTGCCACCAGCTTCATGCGAGGCTGTCCTGTCCGGCCGCGGCCCAATCCTGCCTACTAAGCCGGCGCGACTTAAGGAAAGAGCACCGCGGCACCGCGCAGCTCGTCGTGCTTGAGCTGCTGCAGCGCGCGGTTTGCTTCTTTCAAATCCATTCCGACCGTATAGGTTCGAATGGGAATCTCGCCGGCGATTCGCAAGAACTCATCCCCGTCGGCGCGCGTGTTCGCGGTGACGCTGCGAATCTCGCGTTCGTAGAAAAGGTCGCGCTCGTAGTCGAGCGCCGGAATTGCCGAAAGATAAATGCCGGCGATTGCAAGGATGCCACCACGATCGAGCGCTTGCATTGCTGCCGGAACCAGCTCGCCGGCCGGTGCAAAGAGAATCGCCGCGTCGAGCGGCGCGGGCGGATTGTCGAACGAATCGCCGATCCAATCGGCGCCGAGCTCGGCGGCGAGGTCCCGATGAACCCCGCCTCGGCTCATCACGAAAACGCGGCATTTCCAATGCTTGAGCACCTGGATCGCGAGATGCGCCGAACCTCCGAATCCGTACAGGCCCACGGTCGAGCCGGGCTCAACGGCCGCACGGCGGATTGCGCGAAAGCCGATGATACCGGCGCAAAGCAGCGGGGCGGCGTGCTCGTCATCGATCGTAGCGGGCAATCGGTAGGCAAAGTCTTCCCGAACGACGGCAAACTCGGCGTAGCCGCCGTCGTGGTCCCACCCGGTGAACAGCGCATTGGGGCAGAGATTCTCACGGCCTTTGCGGCAATACGTGCAGGTCCCGCACGTTTGCCTCAACCAGGCGATGCCGACGCGCTCGCCGGTCGAAAAGCGCGCGCTGCCGGGTCCAAGGCGCTCGACCGTACCGACCACTTCGTGGCCGGGCACGATGCGTGAGTGCCTCGGCGGAAGGTCGCCTTCGGCAACGTGGAGATCCGTGCGGCAAACGCCGCACGCCGTCACTCGCACCAATATCTCCCCGACGCCCGGAACAGGCTGCGGTTCCTCCCGGAGCCGGAGCGGCGACGTTTCGATCGGTGCTGGACGCTCGAGCACTACCGCCCGCACGGCCACCTCCGGTTCTTCCCAATTTCAGGGTAAAATCGTGCCATGAGCTTTCCCGTTCAGATTACCTATCGCGCAGTGGATTCATCCGAGGCCCTGGATCGATTAATTCGCGACGAGGCTGCAAAACTCGGTAAGTTCTTCGACGGCATTCTGCGCTGCCGGGCCCTCATCGAACGCCAATCGGCCCACCACCATGCCGGCTCGCCGTTCAGGGTGCGCCTCACGCTGGCGCTTCCCGGCTTCGAATTGGTTGTCGACGCGGAGCCGAGCCTGCGAGCAATACCTTTTGACGACGAGCCGCTACGCGTGCACAAGAGCGACGAGATCGATGCCGTCTATAAAGATCCGGCACTTACCATTCGAGAGGCGTTTCGGCGCGCGCGGCGCCGGATGCAGGCTTACGTACAGCGCAACCTGGGGACGCACGCCCGATAATTAAGCTGGCTTAGAAGAGTTAGCGGCGAGTGGCTCCAGCGGTCGTTAGCGCCTTCGAATCCACGGCCATAACCGTGCGTTCGCTTACGATGAGTACCGGAACGGGCGCCTCGCGTAGCACGACTTCAGCGACGCTGCCAAGAAGCAGGTGTCGAATTCCGCTGCGGCCGTGCGTGCCCATCGCAATAAGATCCGCGCCGAAACTTTTGGCGAAGCTAAGAATCTCGTAAGCCGGGACGCCGCCGCGAGTCTGCCCGCTGGTCTCCAACCCCATCCGATGCCCGCGCTCCACGGCCTTTGTGACCAGCGTGCGCGCCGCGCTCTCTAGGTCGCGCATGACCAAATCCATTGCCGGGCTGGGCGGAGTCGTTCCCGCGATCATGATCGGATCGACGACCGAACAAACCCCGATCTCGGCTTTCTCGGTCTGAGCGAGTCCGAGCGCAATCTCAAGCGCTTGTTGCGAACAGGCGGACCCGTCGAGGGCGACGGCAATCTTCGTAAACATGGGACGAGTCTATCCGCGCTTCGGGAAGGCTTGGTGAAGTTTGGAGGTGCGGCTCTTCACAATCGATTCACCAGCGCGTAACCTTGTGACGCTACGATGCGTCGCGTGATGGCATTTTCGCAGGCCGCAGTTGCGCTTCTTAACGCTACTCGTCCAAGCATGTTCCGATTGCCGCTTACTTCGGACACTTTGCCTTCACCGCTTCCTTACCGGCAATAGTGCTCGCGCTGATCTTTTCGGCAACGATCGGTATCGCTTTGGGTTACTATCCCGCGCGGCAAGCGGCACGTCTCAATCCTATCGAAGCCTGCACGCCGAATGAGCGCGATCCTCGCGCTCGATGCCGAATCCTCGTCTCTCAAGTTTGCTGCATACCACGAATGCTGCGGGCGAACTCGCGCCATATGCAAGCGGGGAGCAATCCGCGCCCGGCGACCCGGGCGAGGCGGTTGCAAACATCCTTTCGCGGTTGCCGTCGTCAAGCCGTGATAGACTCACCGGCATCGGCCACCGCATTGTCTTCGGAGGCCGCCGCTACATTGCGCCGGTCTTCGCCGACGCTGAGGTTTTGGGTGAACTCGAACGATTGGTGCCGATCGAGCCGCTCCACCTGCGCGCCGAACTCGACTTAGTCTACGCGACCGGGAGACATTTACCGGGAATTCCGCAGGTACTCTGCTTGGACACCGCGTTCCATCGGAGCGCTCCGGAGATTGCTCGACGTACGACTCTCCCTCACGACATCGATCCGCTCATCGAGCGCTACGGGTTTCATGGTCTGTCGTACGAGTACGTCGCCTCGCAACTGCCTCAACGCGGCGCTGCGCGACCGCACGCCGCTCGACACGACGATGGGATTCAGCGCGCTGGGCGGACTGATGATGGCCACAAGGCCCGGAGATCTCGATCCCGGCATCTTGCTGCGCCTGCTTTCCGACGGTTACGATGAAGAGTGACTGTCGGAGCCGCTTTACCGCGGCTGCGGACTTCTAGGCGTTTCCGGCATCTCCGGAGATATGCGTGTTCTCATCGCCGGCGGCGAGGCTTCCGGCCGCCGGGCAGTAGAGCTCTTCGTGTATCAGCTCGTCAAGCATCTAGGCTCGACGATTGCCATTTTAAATGGAGTCGATACGCTGGTCTTCACCGGCGGTGTCGGAGAACACACGCCACTGGTGCGCAGCGCCGCGTGTGCATCGTTGGGTCACCTCGGCCTCGCTCTTGACGAGACAGCCAACGAAGGCAACGCGCGGCTCATCTCGACACCGGATAGCCGCGTAACGGTGATGGTCGTACCGACGGATGAAACGCTGATGGTCGCCCGTCATACCCAGGAGCTGCTCGGAAAGGTTCTATGAAGGCCCGCTGCTCGCGGAACATTGCTGCGCGCGTCGAACCTGTTCGAGGATGCGCACGCGACCACCAATCCTCGCTAAATCGAAATGCCGGTAAGCACTCCCCTACGGATCCTCGTGCCGCTCGACGGTTCCGAGACTTCGGAACGAGCGCTGGAGGTTGCCACCGATTTCGCAGCGGGCCTGGGCGCCGAACTCGTGCTCTGCCACGTCGTCGACCTCGCGCGCGCTGCGGCGATGAGCGGCGGCGAGGCGCAGCTCGTTGCGGGCTGTCTTGACGCACTCCGGGATGAGGGCCTCGCAATTCTTGACGAAGGCGAAAGGAGAGTTGCCGGGCGCGCGCGGGTCTCGACGCGTACTGTCGACGGTTCACCGGTCGACGCGATCGAACGGCTCGCCGCAGAGCTTCCCGCTAACTATATCGTGCTCGGTAGCCACGGGCGCACGGGACTGACCCGCCTCGTGCTAGGCAGCGTCGCCGAAGGCGTCGTTCGCGCCGCGCGCGTCCCCGTGATGGTAGTCCCGCACCGCTCGCCAACCTGAGAAAAAGGTTTCACCACGTGCGCATGCCGGGGGCGAGGAACCCGGGGTGACGCAGAAGCTCGCCGAGGGGCCCGGCGTAGGCGAGGACGGCCAGCACGAGCGCGAGCACACCCCAGCGGTAAATGCGTTGCAGCGGCTGCGGCGTCGCTAATCCGCCGTCGGCCGGCATTGCGAAGGTCGCTTCCGTCGATTCGGTCTTCTTATTGTCAACCAGCGTGCCGATCGCGACCGCGGCGAATGCCAGGATGCTCAAGAAGAGAAAGAATCCGCCCGCCGCCGCCAGCAGCATAAATGGCTGCCACGCGTTGGCGGCGCCCGCGCCGAGATAGCCTACCTCAGCGGTGCGCCGCGGCGCTCCCAACAAACCGGCGTAATGCATCGAGAGCGACATGATGAGCATTCCGAAGAACCATAGGCGCGTCTGGAAGAGCGCAAGCCGCGGTTGCCAGAGCGCGCGTCCCGTAATGCGCGGAATCATCCAATACGCGGCGCCGAGAAATGTGAGCGCCACCGGGCCGCCGACGGTCACGTGAAAGTGGCCGACGATCCAGATCGTGTTGTGCACCACCGTATCCATGCTATACGACGCGTTGACCAATCCGCCGAAGCCGCCGAGAATAAAGAGGATCATGCCCAGCCCGGCGCCGCTGAAGGTCGGATCGTTCCATGGAAGCGCCTTGACGGTGCCGATAAAACCACGCTTTCCCTGCTTGATGGCGAAGAGCTCGAAAGAGGCAAAGATGGCAAAGGCGGTGATGAATGACGGGATCGCTACGCCGTAGGTCGTTATTGTGTGCAGCATCTTCCATACCGACGAGATCCCCGGCTCCATGAACTCGTGGTGGATGCCGACCGGCGTCGAGAGCAGTATGAGCATCACGAACGTCAGGCGAGTCAGCGCATCGCTGAAAACGTTTCCGCCATAGCGGGTCGGAATGATGTTGTACCAGATGATGTAGGCGCCCATGATCCAGAAGTAAACCAGCGGGTGGCCGAAATACCAAAAGAACATGCGCGTTAGCATCACGTTGATCCCAGAAGTCCATCCGAACGCCCAGGGAATCAGCAAAAACATTTCCGCGACGACGCCGAGCGTCGCGACGATCCACATCACGAAAGTAGCCGCAGCGCAGAAGACGACCAGCGGCACGGGGCTTCCGGGATTGTTCTTACGGAAATAGTTGACGTTGCCGAAGATCTCGAAAGCGACCACCCACGTACCCAATACCAGCAACGTCGCGCCGACGTAGAACCACGGGCTGGCCTTGAGCGGAGCGTAGAACGTATACAAGACCGTCGCGTCACCTTTGAGGATCGTGAACGCCGCCATCGCCGTGCCGGCGAGCATCAGTCCCCAGCCAAACCATCCCATGACCAACGACCGCTCGCGCGGGATCGCGCGATAGGTAACGAAGAGTGAGAGCCCCGTGATGAAGAACGTCGTAAAAACCAGCGCCATCAAAACGCCGTGCATCGTCAGTACGCGATAGTAATCGAACCAGGCCGGGGCCTCGTAAAGTCCCGTTCTTCCGAACCCCTGGAATACCCCAAAAACTGCTCCGAGAGCGATGGCAGCCGTCGCGGTGTAGACGTGCGCGATGATGACCCGGTTCTCGGCGCGCACGCGGTCGGCAACGTTCATCCTAACGTACCTCGATCTTGGCGAACATGTTCTGATGGCCCAGGCCGCAGTACTCGTGGCAGATCAGGAGATACTCGCCGGCTTTGGCAAACGTGTGGGTTTGCTCGTTGACCCATCCCGGAATCACCATCATATTGATGTCGGTGCTGGGAATGAAGAAGCCGTGGACGACGTCGGCGCTCGTCACGTAAAACGTGACCTTACTGCCGGTAGGAATCGTCAAGACGGCCGGGTTGAAAGAGAAAACCTGGGCGACGTAATAGGCTTCGTACGACCCGTCGGAAAGCTTGCGCAACCCAGGCTTATCGAACGGCGGCGTCTGGGAGACTTTCGTCGGATCGATCTGCTGCATGTCGCTTGGCGGACTGATGTTGTCGGCGAAGGCAGCGAAGCCGATAAGCCCCAGAAAGACCAGCAGCATCGCGATGCCGAAGGTAAGCCACCAACGTTCGTAACGATGAATGTGCATCTTACCACCGCACCCGCATTAACACATACATTGCTAGCCACAATACCGCGAACGATGCACCCATCACGAAGACGAAGCGAAGCGTTCCGACCAGGGGAGCGTCTTCATCGTTCTTCACGACGGTGCGTTGGTGCGCTTCGCCAGC
>CAZMPP010000049.1:0-13158 GCA_964568035.1 uncultured bacterium | reverse complement strand
ACTGCATGTCGATACGGCGATGACGTTCCTGGGTCTCGGGGTTCCGATCATGCAAGGTTACGGGCTAACCGAAACCTCGCCGGTGGTCTCGGTGAGCCGTCTTTCAGCCAACGAATGGGGTGCCGTCGGCCGCCCCCTCACCGGCGTCGAGGTACGGATTGCCGAGGATGGCGAGGTGCTGGTGCGCGGCCGCAACGTAATGCAAGGCTACTATCGCGATGCCGAGGCGACGGCCGCCTCGATCCCCGACGGCTGGCTTCACACCGGCGACGTCGGCGAGATGGACGAGCGCGGCTTTCTTCGGATTACCGATCGCAAGCGCGAGATCTTTAAAACCAGCACCGGTAAGTGGATCTCTCCGGCCAGAATCGAGGCGAGCATCCGGCGCTCCGCCTTCGTCGCCCAAGCCATGGTGACGGGAAGCGGCCACGCGCATCCCATCGCGTTGATCTGCCCGAACTGGTCGCTGCTGCGCTTGGAACTCGGCCTCCCGTCCGATGCTCCACAGGAGCTATTAGCCGCGCGTCCGGACGTGCGTGACTTTCTGACGCGCGACGTCCACAACCACACGCGGTCGTTGGCCGGCTACGAGCAGGTGCGCCACATCATCGTCATCGCGCACGAGTTCAGCGTCGAGGGCGGCGAGCTCTCACCGGCGATGAAGATCAAGCGGCGACTGGTCGAACAGCGCTACGCGCCGGAGATCGAGCGGGCCTACGAGCCGGAAAATCCGGCGCACGCCGTACTTTGAAAGAATTTTGAGTGCCGGATTTGCGTTGCGCGGCAGGACCGCGGCATCGCGACGCCCGATAATCGCGTTCGCCTTGAAGATCCCAAGACCGTTTGCTACGCTCTCGCGCGCGCTGCTGGCCGGCGCGACATTTTTTGCGTTCGCGCCGCATTCCGCAGTAGCCAAACCGCCTCCAATTCCGCCACTGACGGCCGATGCCGTAACGCACCATGCCATTAGCATAGGCGGCCGTACGCTTGCTTACACGGCGCGTGCCGGCACGATCACGCTTCGCAACGGCCAGGACCAGCCCACGGCCCGAGTTTTTTACACCGCCTACACGCTGGACGGGGCCAATCCGTCGCGGCGAGCCGTGACCTTTCTCTACAATGGTGGCCCTGGAAGCTCGACGATGTGGCTGCGCATGGGATCCTTCGGACCGGTCCGAGTCGCGACCGCCGACGGCACCCTGACCGGGTCGCCGCCCTACCGGGTAATCGACAACCAATACACGCTGCTCGACACGACGGACCTCGTCTTCATCGACATGCCGGGAAGCGGCTTCGGCCGGATCATCGGGGCCGGGACGCGCAAAGATTTTTGGGGCATCGACCAAGACGCGACCGCCTTCGCGCAGTTCATTCAGCGTTACATCACCAATTTCAACCGGTGGAACTCGCCGCGTTTTCTCTTCGGCGAATCGTACGGCACGATGCGAAGCTCGGTGCTCGCCAAGGATCTGCAGGATGAAGGCATCGGTCTCAACGGCGTGGTGCTGCTCTCGTCGTTCTTGAACTCGAGCATAGACTATAACGACGGCGCGCCGATCGGCGGCGGCGATTGGGCCTATCCGCTCTATCTGCCGACCGAAACGGCGACGGCCTGGTATCACCACGCGCTTCCCGGCGCGCCGCCGCTCCGCACGCTGCTTCCCGAAGTCGAGAGTTTCGCGCTTGGCGAGTACGTCGACGCCCTCGCCCAGGGCGCGCAGCTGGCT
The DNA here is from genome assembly GCA_964568035.1 of uncultured bacterium. Taxonomy (GTDB): domain Bacteria; phylum Vulcanimicrobiota; class Vulcanimicrobiia; order Vulcanimicrobiales; family Vulcanimicrobiaceae; genus Cybelea. The sequence goes on along the minus strand of CAZMPP010000049.1, from coordinate 11,431 downwards.
CCCGATCGTTATAACGACGTCGTCGCCAAGCTGCACCGCTACACCGGTCTCTCCGAGCAGTACATCCGCAACTCAAATCTGCGCATTCAGTACGATCGGTTCCAGAGCGAGCTGATGCGTCAAAGCGGCACCATCGTCGGCCGAATAGACTCTCGCTTCAAGACGTACTCGCTCGACCGCCCGCAGGTCGCCCCCGATTGGGATCCGACCGATGCGGCGATCGACTCGGCGTTTGTCTCGAGCAGCAACTACTATCTGCGTCAGGTGCTCGACTACCGCCCTGCAGGGCTATACCGCGGCGAGATCTACGATCTCATCTTTGCCGACGGCGAGAGCTGGGATTTCAAGCACGGCGAGAACTCGCAGGTCGTCAACGTTACGCCCGATCTCGCGCAAGCGATGACCTATAACCCAAGCCTCAAAGTCTTTTCGGCGAACGGCTACTTCGATTTCGCCACGCCGTTCTTTGCGACGGTCTACGCCCTGCGCCACCTTTACCTGTCGCCTTCGATACAGCGCAACATTACTTACGGCTTCTACGAATCGGGACACATGGTCTATCTGCATCCGGCTGCGCTGGCACGCTTTCACGCCGATCTGGAGCGTTGGTATGCGGGAGCCCTGAACCATGCGTGAACTGCTCGTTGCGCTCGCCGCGGCGTTTCTGATTGCGGCAGCGCCCGCGCCTTCGCCGTCGCCGGCTACCGGCGAGATCGTAACACCCGATGCGGTGACGCAGCACACCATCTCGCTGGGCGGAAAGTCGATTCCCTATACCGCTCGCGCCGGTACGATCGCCCTCGAAAACGATAAAGGCGAAGTTACCTGCCGGATGTTTTACACGGCATTTAGCGCCGACGGCGTCGATCCGCGCACGCGTCCGGTGACCTTCCTCTACAACGGCGGTCCTGGAAGCTCGAGCGTTTGGCTACGCATGGGCTCGTTCGGACCGATGCGCGTTCTCGTCGGGGATGCGGCTGCGACGCCCGACGCCCCGTTCAATCTCGTCGAGAACCAGTACTCGCTGCTCGACCGCACCGATCTCGTCTTCGTCGACGCGCCCGACACCGGCTTCAGCCGAATCGCCGCCGCCGGCAAGCCGAGCGATTTCTTCGGCGTCGATCCCGACGTACGCGCCTTCTCGCAGTTCGTCTCACGATACGTCTCGACGTTTAATCGCTGGAACTCACCGAAGTTTCTCTTCGGTGAATCGTACGGGACGCCGCGCTCGGCAATGCTGGTGCGCGCGCTCCAGCGGCAGGGCCTCGGCATGAACGGCGTGGTACTGCTCTCGTCGATACTAGACTTTTCGCTCGACTGGGACGTCAACTTCAACGCTGCGTCGATCGGCGGCGGCGACTGGGCCTTCCCGCTCTACTTGCCGACCGAGGCGGCGTCGTCATGGTTCCATAAGGCGCTGCCCGGATCGCAGCAATCGCTGACGGCGTTCTTGTCGCAGGTCGAAGATTTTTCGATGCACGAGTATCTCTCCGCGCTCGCCCAGGGCTCGAACATATCGCCGTCGCGCTTCAACGACGTCGTTGCCAAGCTCCACGCCTATACCGGGCTCTCGGAGAGTTACATCCGGCAATCGAATCTGCGCGTTCCGTACTGGCGCTACGAAACGGAGCTCTTCCGCAATAGCGGCGTGATGCTGGGCCGCCTCGACGCGCGATACACGTCGTACTCGCTCGACCGCATCAACGAGCGTACGCCCTTTGACCCGGCCGACGCGGCAATGGACACCGCGTATGTCGGCGCCGGCAACTACTTCATGCGTCAGATCCTGGGCTATCACACGACGCTGATCTACCGGCCCCTGGTCAACGTTTTCGCGCAATGGGACTGGAAGCACAACGGCGCTCTGCCGGCCAATACGGCTCAAGATCTTGCCGAAGCGATGACGTTCGATCCGAAGCTGCAGATTTTCTCGGGCAACGGCTACTACGATTTCGCCACGCCGTTCTGGGCGACGGTCTATACGCTCAATCACCTCAACCTGCCCCCCGAGCTGCAGAAAAATATCAGCTACGGATTCTACGAATCGGGACACATGGTTTATCTGCACCAGCAAGCGCTGGCGCAGTTCCACGACGATCTAGAGCGCTGGTACGCGCAAACGCTCAACCAGCGCTAGACTTCTCGACTACTTTTTGATCGCGTCGAAGCGCGCCAGTGTTTGGCGGTAAACGCCTAGCAGCGCATCGTAGCCGCTCTGCATGCCCGTAGTCGGCACCGCGTCTGCGCTTTCGACCTCGCCTTGCAGTACGTCGAGGGAGTTTTCGATGAAGAGGAAGCTGCTGACGTCTCGCGAGTAGGAACCCATCGAATCGTCGGGATTATCCGCCGGGGGTTCGCCGATGATGTCACGCCGGAACGACGCGGCGCCTTCTTCGCTCAAGCTCTTGGCGTACTCTTGAGCCTTGGTGCGCGATGCGACGACTTCGGCGTGCAGTGAGTCGATGCGCAGCGACAGGTCGTATTGCGCGGTGAGATCGGCGTTGGTGGCCTTCAACCGCGGATCGCGCAGAACTTCGGCGCTGCGCGTGTAGGTTTGGCCGTTCACGCTCATCTGCACGGTGTATTTTCCGGGCGGCACGAGCGGTCCATCGTAGCTGCTCTGGTGAAAATCCCAGATAAAACGGTGCGTGCCCGCAGTGGCCTCCGGCACCGGGTGCTTTTCGACCCAATAGGGCGTGTAGGCAAGCTTGTTTGGATCGACGGGCTTGGGCGGCTGCGCGCTCGACCAGCGGCGCACCAACTTGCGGTCGGTACCGAGAATCTCGATCACGACGGGCGAGCGCGGAACGTCGGCGAGATAATAATCTATGTAGAGTCCGGTCGCGGGATTCTGCGCTTGCGGCTCGTCGAGCGGGAGCGGCGTGCCTTCTTGGTTTCCCGGCCGTAAGCGATAGGCGGGTGCCGGCGCAAAGAGATACGTCGTGCCGCTTGCGGCTGCTTCCGCGGCTTGGCGCAGCGGTTCGATGTCGTCCATGATCCAGAACGCGCGGCCGTGCGTGGCGATCGCTAGATCGTCGCCGTGAACGGCGAGGTCGCGTATCGAGGTGACCGGCAGATTGAGCTGCAGCGGCTGCCACGACGCGCCGTCGTCAAACGAAACGTAGACGCCGCGTTCCGTGCCGGCGTAGAGCATTCCGCGGCGGCGGGTATCCTCGCGAACGGCGTTCACGAACGAGCCTTGCGGAATGCCGCTGACGACGAGGCTCCACGTTGCACCGCCGTCGTGCGTCTTATAAATATATGGCGCGTAATCGTCGAGGCGGTGGCGATCCACGGCCGCATACGCCGTTTGAGGATCGAAGTGCGAAGCCTCGATAATTCCCACTTTGCTCCACGGTGTCAATGCCTTGGGCGTTACGTTCTGCCAGGTGCGCGAGTCGTCGCGCGTCACCCAAATATAGCCGTCGTCGGTTCCCGCCCATACCAGGGCGGCGCGCAGAGGCGATGGCGCGATTGCATAGACGACGCCATGACGCTGCAAGCCGTTGTCGTCGGCCAACGTCGGCGCGTCGAGATTTGCCGGCGTTCCTTCATTGGGACGCGAGAGATCGGCGCTCACCATTTGCCACGACTTGCCGCCATCGCGCGAGCGGAAGACGTTTTGGTGCGAAAAATAGAGCGACGTGCGGTCAGCCGGCGAGAAGGCCAGCGGCAGCGTCCAGGTGTTGCGCCAGACCGTCTTCGGCCGCGACGCGACCGGATCGAGCGTCTCCTCCCAACCGGTTGCCGGAATCTCGCGGGTTACCGTTGGGCCGCCCTGGCCGCTGGAATCGCCGTAAACCAAACCCGGATGTCGCGGATCGGGCGCCAGCATGCCGTTCTCGCCGCCGGCGTCGATAGGACGGAAATCCTGTTGCGAGATCGTGGCGTACTTGCTGCGGCTCACCTGCATCACCGCGCCCGAGTCTTGCTGCGCGCCGTAAAGCGAATACGGAAACGCCTCGTCGGTGGCGATATGGTAGAACTGCGCGGTCGGCTGGTTGTACCACGAGCTCCATGTCTTCGCGCCGTTGACGCTGACGATCGTGCCCTGGTCGCTGCCCAAGATCATCCGGTTGGAATCGTCGGGGTCGATCCAAAGGATGTGATGATCTTGCCCGGTGGGGTCGCCGAGAAGCGCGGCGAACGTCTTTCCGCCGTCGGTCGAACGATACGATGCCGTATCCATTACATAGACAATGTCGGCGTTGTGTGGATCGGCGGTGATGCCGCTGAAATACCAGCCGCGTTGCCATAGGCGCTGTTCGCCGTTCGTTCGCGTCCACGTCGCTCCGGCATCGTCCGAGCGGTAGACGCCGCCCTTGCCGGCAGTGCTGTCAACGTTGGCGTACACGCGCTGCGGCGCGGCCGCCGAGATGCTCAGACCGATGCGTCCGACCTTGGTGGGAAGCCCGTTGGTCAGTTGCATCCAATTCGCACCGCCGTCCGACGACTTATAGAGTCCGCTGCCGGGGCCGTTCGATGGTGGATAGACGTTCCACGGCGGCCGGCGCGTCTGCCACAATGCCGCGTAGAGCACGTTGGGATTCCCGGGCTGCATCGCCAGCGATATCGCGCCCGTGTCTGCGTCTTTAAAGAGAACCTTTGCCCAACTCTTGCCGCCGTCGGTCGTTTTGAAAACGCCGCGCTCGCTATTAGGCCCGTACGGATGTCCGAGCGCGGCAACGTACACGACGTTTGGATCGTGCGGATCGACGACGATCGCACCGATCTGATGGGTCTCGGTCAGGCCGATATGCGTCCAAGTCGTGCCGCCGTCGCTGCTTTTGTACACACCGTTGCCGTAGGCGATGTCCGAGCGCATGTCGGCCTCGCCGGTTCCGACGTAAATCGTGTGCGGATCGCTCGGCGCAACGGCAATGGCACCGATCGATGCGATGTCCTGCGCGTCGAAGACCGGCCGCCACGTTCTGCCGGCATCGAGACTCTCCCACACGCCGCCGTCGACGGCGCCGAAATAAAAGTGGTTCGGCTGTCCAGGAACGCCCGTTACGGCGAGAACTCGGCCCCCGCGAAACGGACCGACAAGGCGCCAGTTCAGCGCGCCGAAGTACGAGCTGTAAGCGGAATTAGAACCGGCAAAAACAGGCGCCGGTGCCATCAAGGCACCGGCGAGTAAGATTGTGAGCAGGCGTCGCATAGGCGGCTACCATCCGCCGCCGCTGTCGCCTCCGCCTCCACCGCTGAAGTCGCCGCCGCCGCCGCTGTCGCCGCCACCGAAGCCGCCCCCGCTCCAATCACCACCGCTGGAGCCGCTTGTATCGGCTTGGCCGGCATCGCTTTGCCATCCGCCGCTGTCGCCTGCGTTGCCCCAGCCGCCACCGGAATCGGAGGTGATCTGACCGGCTTGCGTCGGCGCGATTCCTCCGCCTCCGCGGAAGAGCTCGTTGCCAAGCCACGCGCCGCCAAGACCGCCGAGCAAACCGCTCCAAAAGCTGCCGCCACCACCACCCCAGCCGCCGTAGCCGTACCCCGGGCCGTATCCGCCGCCCCCCGGCGGAACGCCGCCCGGCGGAACGGCGCCGGGGCCATAGGAACGCGGCGCAGACATCGTGCGTAGTATCGATCGTAGAACCAAAAATCCGATGATTGCGATGATGATCCACCAGAACATCGAGATATGAAATCCTCCAGAGTTAACGTTGCGCGCTGCCGGCAGCGCCGCCCCACCGGTGGTGCGCCCAAGCCCGCCGAGATGCGCGCGATAGATATTGAGAACGCCGTCTACGGCGGCGGTGATGCCGGCGTCGTAGTTCTCGCTGCGGAACTGCGATTCCATGCCGGTGCGAATCGATCGCAGCACGTCGGGCGTGAACCAGCCGGCTTGCGCGCCCGAGCGATCGGGCACGATGATGTCTTTCCGGTCGTCCCGCGCGACGAAGATTAGAACGCCGTTTACGCGCTGCTGCTGGAAAGCTGTTGTGGCCGCCGACTGAAGGTTCGCGCCCTCGAGCGACGGCGTCGTCACGACGACGACTTCCTTACCCGTTTGGGCGTTGAAATTGCCGACTCGGTCGTTGAGCTGGGCGACGGTTGCGGCCGAGAACATGCCGGCCTGGTCCTGGACGAAATCGCGCGCCGCCGCCGGCAAGGCCGGAACGAGGGCGACTAACCCGAGTCCGGCCGCAGCGGCGGCACGGCGTGCCCACAAGTTTTTCATGCGGGGTCCTACCCCGGCGCGCGCGGCGAAGTTTCGCGCACACGCGGGAACTCGGCAGCCGGGCGGCCGATTCAGGGCTCTCATGGCCCAGACCGAACGGCCGAATGCGCTGCGCGGCGGCTCGCTGAGCTTCATGGAAGTCCTCGCTACCTCGATCGCGCTGATCGGTCCGAGCATGACGCCCATCCTCATCGCGCCCTACATGTTCGCCCTGGCCGGTAATGCGACGTGGATCGCCTACGTTTTCGGCGGCGCCATGCTGACCGTCGTCGCGCTCTGCATCAATCAGTTTGCGCGGCGTTCCAGCGCCGCCGGCTCGATGTATGGCTACGTGACCGAGAATCTCGGACCGCAAGTCGGTGCGATCGGCGGTTGGACGCTGCTATGGTCTTACGGCTTTGTCGCAACCGCCGTGCTGGGAGCGATGGCGCTTTTCGTCGAGCGATTACTCGCCAGCGGCGGGCTGCACGTCCCGTCGATTGCCCTCGTCGTGGTGTTGGCCTTCATCGCTTGGCAAGCGGCCTATCGCGGCGTGCAGATTTCGGCGATCGTGATGCTGGCCCTCGAGATAGTCTCGGTTGCGATTATTTGTTTGGTGGTGGCGATCGTGTTGCACGCGCAAGGCTTTTCGATCGACCCCGCGCAGCTGAGGCTGCAAGGCGGATTTCCCGGCGGGATCGGTCCGGCCATCGCCTTTGCGATCTTCAGCTTCGTCGGCTTCGAAAGCGCGACCGCGTTCGGGGCCGAAGCAAAGCGTCCGCTCGTCACGATTCCTCGTGCGGTCGTCGGCAGCGTTATCTTCGCCGGACTCTTCTTTGTGATCGCTACCTACGCCGAGATCGTCGGGTTCGCCCATATCCACAAGCCGCTCGCGCAGGAGTCGTTTCCACTCGGTACGCTGGTTGCCGCCTACGGCATCGGGGAGCTTGGCATCCCGCTGACCCTCGGAGCGCTGTGCAGCGCCTTCTCCGTCTGTCTCGCTTGCATCACGACCGCCGGCCGCATCGCTTATGCGATGGCGCTCAGCGGCGCGCTGCCGCCCGTCTTTGGGCGCATCGAATCGCGCCACGATACGCCGAATATCGCGGTGACCGTGGTAACCGCGGTAACGCTCGCGGTTGCCGTGATCGCGCTCGCGTTTGGCGTCGCGCCGATCGACGTATTCAATAACTGCGGAACGCTGAGTTCTTTCGGCTTCCTGCTGATCTATGGGCTAATATCGATCGCGGCCTTTGTATATTGCCGTAAGATCGGACAGGCGCGCGGCGCGGATATCGCAATCACCGTCATCGCGCTGCTGCTGCTGATCGTTCCGGCAGTGACGCTCTTCTATCCGGTGCCAGCACCGCCGCAGCGCTGGTTCGGATATTTCTTCCTCATATTTATCCTGGCAGGGTGGGCAAACTTCCGGCTCAGGAAGGCCACCGGCTAATTACGACGCGTTGCTGCGTGTAGAACGCCACGGCGTCCTTGCCGTGGCAGCGCAGATCGCCGAAGATCGAATCTTTCACGCCGCCAAAAGGAAAGAACGCCATCGGTGCGGCGACGCCGACGTTGATGCCTACCATTCCGACTTCGATTTGCGAAGCGAAGGTGCGCGCCGCTCCCCCGTCGCGCGTAAAAATCGATGCGGCGTTGCCATAGCGCGAGGCATTGGCGATGGAAATGGCCTGCGCTAACGAATCGGCGCGCACGATCGCCAGCACCGGGCCGAAAATCTCTTCGCAAGCCAGCTCATTGGCGGGATCGACGCGATCGAAAATTACGGGCGCGAAGAAACTGCCCCCCTCCGGCACGTTGCCGTCGTCGAGTAGAACGTCGACTCCGGCGGTCCGTGCTCGCTCGACATATCCGCGAATGCGCGCGATTGCCTCATCGCTGACGACCGGCCCCATATCCACCTCCGATACGGTTCCCGGCCCGAGCCGAAGCGCGCTCGCAGCGCGAACGACTTGCGGGATTAGCCAGTCCGCGGCCTTGCCGACGGCAATTAGCACCGAGCCTGCCAGACAACGCTGGCCCGCGCCGCCGAACGCGGCACCGACAACGGTGTCGCACGTTGCCTTCTCCGCGGCATCGGGCATCACGATCAGATAATTCTTTGCGCCACCCAGCGCTTGAACGCGCTTATGTGCTCGCACTGCCCGCTCTTGCACGCGTCGCGCGACATTCGACGAGCCAACGAACGAAACGGCTGAGATTCCGGGATGGTCGATTAATGCTTCGGCAGTTTCGACGCCGCCGTGCACTACGGTCAGCACGCCATCCGGAAAGCGGCATTCTCGCGCGATCGACTCGAGCAACTGTGAGGTGAGCGGCGTCTGCGGCGACGGCTTGAGCAGGAAGGCGTTTCCGGCGGCGATGGCCAGCGGGAACATCCACAACGGAATCATCGCCGGGAAGTTGAACGGCGTAATCCCCGCGCAGACGCCGAGCGGATAGCGCACCGAAACCGAGTCGATGCCGCGCGCGACGTCGGGCAGCGCATCGCCCATCATCAGGGACGGCATGCCGCAGGCAAACTCGACTGCTTCGATGCCGCGACGAACCTCGGCGCGCGCATCGGCCAACGTCTTGCCGTTTTCACGCGAGACGGAGAGTGCGAGATCTTGAAGGCGGCGTTCGAGCGCATCGGCATAGCGAAAGAGCAGGCGGGCACGCTCGACGACGGGCACGTTCGACCATGCTTCGAAGGCCGCAGATGCGGCATTGACGGCAGCATCGATATCGGCGCGCTGCGCGATCGGAACGTCGCCAATGATCTCGCGTGTGGCTTTGTCTTCGACCGGCAGTCGCGTTGCGCTCACTTCAGCCGTCCTAGGGCTTCGTCGAGAATCGCCACGGCTTCGTCGATTTCCGCGATCGAGATCGTTAGCGGCGGCGAGACGATGGCGACGTTATATCGGCCAAGAATATAGAGACCGTGCTCGAGCAACCCGGAAAAGAATTTATTTAGATTCGAGTCGCCCTGCCACGGCACCAGCGGGGTTCGCGTCGGCCGGTCGGAGACCAGCTCCAATCCGAAGAACGCTCCGATGCCGCGAACTTCGCCGAGCACCTCGTGACGCCGGGCGAGTTCCTCGAGCCGCGAGCGCAACTGTGGCTCTAGTTCGCGGGCCCGCTCGAAGAGCCGCTCGTCGCGATAGGCGCGCAGCGCGGCGTTACCGGCCGCCATTGCTAGCGGATGCCCGCTGAAGGTGTGGCCGCTGGTCAGGGCGCGTTCGTCTAAGTGCGCCGCCAGCGACTCGCGCAGCGCGAGGCCGCCAAGCGGAACGTACGCCGACGTCACGCCTTTTGCGAAGGTGAAAATATCCGGCACGACGTCGAAGCGTTGCGACGCAAAGGCATCTCCGGTCCGGCCGAATCCCGTCATCACTTCGTCAAAGATCAGCAAGATGCCGTAACGATCGCAAAGCTCGCGTACCCGCGCCAAATATCCCGGCGGGTAGACGATGACTCCATTGCTTCCAACGACCGGCTCGATCAGCAACGCCGCGATGCGATCGGCGCCCTCGTAGCTCACGATCTCCTCGAGATGAGCGATGGCGCGTTCCGTCTCTTCTGCGGCGTCGCGCGTGTGAAACGGACTGCGATATGGAAACGGGGCAAAGAAACGCACGACGCCCGGAAGGCCCGGTTCGTTGGGCCAGCGCCGGTTCTCGCCGCTCAGCGTTCCCGCGCCGGGGGCCGATCCATGGAACGAGCGATACGCCGTGAGAATCTTGTGCCGTCCGCGTAGCGTGCGCGCGAGTTTGACGGCGTCTTCGTTCGCTTCGCCGCCGCCGGCGGTGAAGAAAACCCGGCCGCCTTCACTCCACGGAGCGAGCTCGATGATTGCATCGGCGAGCGCGCTACGCTGATCGTTGCCGAACGTCGGCGCGACGTAGGCTAAGCGGTGCGCCTGTTCGGCGATTGCCGCCGCGACGCCGGCGTGCCCGTGTCCGAGATTGACGGCGACGAGTCCCGCTGAAAAATCGAGGTAACGTTTGCCGCGATCGTCGTAAAGCCGCGAACCTTCGCCGCGGACGATGACCGGCGGCGTTCGGCCGCCTTGCGCTACCCACGGCGTCAGCACGCGATCGGTGCGCACGAGTTCCTTCACGTTAGTGCGGCGCGGTCAATTGCGATCCCACGACGATCAATCCGCCGGCGACGCTAAGCGCAAAAAACACGATGAAAACCCAGACGCCGAAGCGCTTCCAGAAATCGCGGCGCGCGCGCGTGGCGCGAGTGTAATGTGTCGGCCGCTGCGTCTTCACGATCCCTGCGCCCGTTGTTCGGCGGCGTCCGGCCGCGACCAGAGCCGTTCCAGGTTGTAGAACGTGCGCTGCTCGGGGGTGAAGACGTGGGCGATGACGTGGCCGAGATCGATGAGGATCCACGACCCTTCGGCGTAGCCTTCGACGCGCGCGACGTGGCAGCCCTCGGCGCGCGCGGCTTCGATGATGGAATCGGCAATCGCCCGCGTCTGTACTTTCGAGCGGCCCGTCACGATGGCAAAGGAGTCGGCGAGAATCGTGCGTTCACCGACGTCGAGCGCCGTGAAGTTCTCACCTTTTTTATCGAGTGCGCTGTCGCGCACGATCTCTATCAGCTCGCGGATGCGCGTACCTCCGGTGCGACCCAGTTCGGAGTTGGAAGATCGAACGCTCGTGCCGCCGCAATCGTCGGCGGCGCTGCGTAGCGCCCCTTTTCGGCGTGGTGGGCAATCGCCAACCGCACCGTTTCGCGCATTGCCGTGGCCAGGTCGCGGTGCGCGAGTTCCCACAGTTCGGCGCGCTCGGGAAAGCGGCGCCCCGGCTCGATGGTGTCGGCGAGATAGACCACGCAATCCAGGGCCGACATCTCGGCGGCGCCGGTAGTATGTTTTTCGATCGCCGATAGCACGGCGGCATCGCCGATGCCGAAACGCTCTTTCGCGAGTGCTGCACCGAGCCGCGCGTGCAACAGCGTCGGATGCGCCCGTTCGTACGGTTCGATATTAAAGCCGCGCGCTTCGGACTCTAGGATCAGCCGCTCCGGCGAATAGAGGCGCGCCAGATCGTGCAGCAGTCCGGCGACGCGTGCTTGTTCCGCGTCGACGCCGTGGCGTCGAGCCAGATGCCCGGCGCAGCGCGCGACCCGCACGCTGTGCGCGTAACGATGGTCCTGTCCGATCTGCTCTTTAACGGTACGTGCCATTCGCGCGAACTCGATACCCGTCACGCAGGCGCAACCCTCGCCCGTAGCACGCCCAGGCGGTTGCGATAG
>CAZMPP010000048.1:0-13326 GCA_964568035.1 uncultured bacterium | reverse complement strand
CTCGGCTGCGACGCCCGCGTTGCCGATGACGAACCGCACGCCGCGTAAACGACGCTTGGCCATCGCATCGGCAACGGCAGTGATGGCGCCATAGGCTACGGCGCGATCGTCGCCCGGGTCGGCAGTTCGAAAGACCCGGCGAATCAAACGCGTTGCGCCGTTGCCCATCAGGCGCGCGTAGGCAAGACCGCTTCCGCGGTCTCCGGCGGCATACCCAATCGTCGCCACAACCATGGCTCTATTCTAATGCGAACGTATGTTCGTGGTCAAGCGATACGTGCGGGTCGCATGAGGCTCTCGTACAGGACCAGCATGCGGTCGATTTGGCGGGTGCCGGCAAAGCGCTCTGCCGCCGTTCGCGCGACCTCCGCCTCGGCGCTCTCCCTGACCGCGGGGACGTCACGGAGGGCCCGCGCGAAGGCCTGTGCGACCGGAGGCACGAGTCTCCCGGCCCCGCCCAGCACGTCGCGGTTCTGCGGTGCGTCGGCGGCTACGACGAGGGCTCCGGCAGCCAGTGCCTCGGCCAGCACCAGACCTTGGGTTTCGGTAGTGCTGGGCATCACGAAGGCGTCGGCGCTGGCATAAAGGTCGGGCAAAGCGTCGCGCCCGACCACACCGAGAAAGTGCGTGGCGCCGGCAATGCCGCCGGCGCGGGCGATCTCCTCGAGCGCCTGGCGATGCGGACCGTCGCCGGCGATCGCCAGCTTCAACGAAGGGTCGTGAGCAATTGCCAACGCGCCGAGCAGTAATTCAAGGTTCTTCTCTTTAGCTAAGCGCCCCACGGAGAGCAAGAGGCGCTCGCCGGGACGAACGCCCAAACGCGCGCGCAGGCTTTCGTCGCGCTTACCGGCGGCAAAGTGCGCCACGTCGATTCCGCTCGGAACGACTTCCATGCGCGCAGTAACGCCGAGCTCTTTCAAGCGATCGGCCATCGCCGGCGTCGGCACCACCACCGCGTCAACGAGATTAGCGAAGGTTCGCGTAAGTTGCGACGCCGCAAAGCGCGTTGCGTTCGCTTCGAAAGGAACGTAGTGCGCGTATGCCTCGAGTTGCGTGTGATACGTGTAAACCAGCGGCATCCCGTAACGCCGCGCGTAGCGCACGCCCATCCATCCCGTTACAAACGGTGAGTGGACGTGCACGACCGAGAGCCGCTTGACCACGGCGTTGAGGTCGCGACGGCTGACTAAGGGAAGCACGAGCCGGTACGGCGTACGCGTCGGCAGCGGAAGCGACGGGATGCGAACGACGGGACCGTCGGTTTCGACGTAGCCCGGCATGTGCGGAGCGAAGCAATATACCTGATGTCCACGGCCACGCAGCCCCTCCGCCAGCGTCTCGACGGAGGCGACCACGCCGTTGACGACGGGGCGGTAAATTTCTGTGAAAAGCCCGATCCGCAGGCACTCCATGTCCGGGCTCTTCGCCCCGCGCTTGCGCGGTGCCCGGGGAAAAGGTGGTTCCTGGCGATTATGACTTAGGCCGTATTCCCGCCGCCGGATGGATGTGTTATAGTGCCCGGGTCAGACGAGCCCGCCTCAAGGCAATGCAGGCAAGCTCTGGAAGTTCAAGGCGTTTTCCGGATCCGTCACCCTGCGGCCATCCTGCGCCGCTTCCCCAAAAACGCGGCTCCCCGTTTCATCGTTTCGCTCTTGCGTGGTGTTTGTTCGAAACCTTGATGGGAGCCGAGAGAAGAAAGGAATCTCGGGTTGATAGGACGCGTGCTCTGCGCCGCCGTTCTGGTTTCCGCCCTCCCCCTCTTTGCTGTGGCGGCAACGGATACGGCCTCATTCACACAAGTAACTTGGCATCGCGACGGCGTGCTGACGTGGGGACGCGTCGAGCATCGCACGGTTGCGCCGCGCACCATCCACCGGCTCGACACGGGACGCGATCCGGGTTCTTCGAAGACGATTAGCGCCGGACATCCCGGAATCGTCGAGATGCACGTTCTCTATTCGCAGCGCGACGGCGGACCGGTTCACCAAACGGTCGTTTCGCGGCAAGTTTTACGTCAAGCACAGCCGCGCGTTATCGTTGACGGAATCGGTCGCGGACCTCTCGCCCTCTTTGCGTCGCACAGCATCATGCGGATGACGTCGATTGCAGCCAACGCCATCGCAACGATGCGCATGATTGCTACCGGATACACCGCGAACTGCGCTGGATGCGGCGGCATGACGGCGATCGGCCGGCGCGCCGGATACGGCATCGTCGCGGTCGATCCGCACCTCATTCCGCTAGGAACGCGGCTTTATATTCCCGGATATGGTATGGCGATCGCCGGCGACACCGGCGGCGATATCGTGGGCCATCGCATCGACCTCGGCTTCGACTCGACGCGCGACGCGATGATGTTTGGCCGGCGCGATATCACGGTTTATCGCCTGAAGTAGCGTAAAATACCGGGGTGTCCAATCCCCGAGAGCTGCTCGCCACGGCGGGGCTGCGCCCCCGCAAACGTTACGGCCAGAACTTTTTAGTCGACACGACGGCGGCGCGCCGCATCGCGCAATGTTGTCTTGAGGGCGCGCCCGGGCACTTGCCGGTGCTCGAGATCGGGGCCGGCACGGGAACGCTCACGCTCGCGCTTCTACAGTGCGGTGCGGCCTTAACGGCCATCGAAATCGATCCCGGGCTCGTGGACGTGCTTCGGTCGCGCCCCGATCTCGCCGATGCAAAAATCGTTGAAGCCGACGCACTGACGTTTGACTACGACGCGTGGTCGCAGGATCGGCGCTGGCGCGTGGCCGGGAATCTCCCGTACAACATCGCGACGCCGCTGATCATGCGTCTCATCGAAATGGATCGCGGACCCGAGTCGCTGACCGTCATGGTACAGAAAGACGTCGCGCAACGTTTCGGGGCCGCCCCGGCGACGGCGGCGTACGGCAGCCTTTCCGTTGCCGTTCAATTCGCGATGAATGTAGAGAGCGCGTTCACGCTGCCGCCTCGAGCCTTCTATCCGGTGCCGAAGGTCGACTCGACCGTCGTGCGGCTAACTCGGCGTGCGGCTCCCGCGGTGCGCGTGCGCGATATCGGCCTCTTTTGGAAGGTCGTGCGCGGCGCATTCGCGTACCGCCGAAAAACGCTGCCTAACACGCTCGCGCTGGCACTCGGTCTGGAGCGAGCGGGAATAGTGCGGGCGCTAGAACTGTGCAACCTCTCCCCGGAGCTTCGCGGTGAACGACTCGCACTCGGCGATTTCGCCCGGCTGGCCGACGCGCTGGCCGAAGGATAGCTTTACCGGCTTTTGGACCTGGTTCATCGCCGGGTTCATCGCGTTGCTCTTCGTTGCCGCATTCATCGGTGGCGTAAAGACGACGCGCGTGCCGGCCGTGACGCCGGTCGAGTTCGATATCCTGATCGGCCTGCAGTTCGTGCTCGAAGGCATCCTCGTGGCGATCGTGCTGCTGGTGCTGCCCGCGCTCTCCAAGCTCAGCCTTCGCGAGTTGGGCTTTCGCATGCCCGGGCGCGGACAGCTGGGCACCGCATTGATCGGCGCGATAGCGATGGCCGTGGTCGCCAACGGCGGCGCGACCCTCATCGATTATCTGTTCCACAGCCAGCATCAGCAAGATATCGTCGAAATCTTCAAGACGCTGCACGACAGATCGACGATTGTGATCTTCGCCGTCTTCGCCATCGTCTTCGCGCCGTTTGCCGAAGAGACGCTCTTTCGCGTCTTTTTCTTCAACCTCGGACTTCGCTATTGGGGCTTCTGGGGCGGCGCGGTCCTCAGCGGCGTACTTTTCGGCATGGCCCACGGCGATCTGTACGCGCTGATACCGTTAGCACTCGGAGGCATGGTGCTGTGCGCCGTGTACTACCGGACGCGCAACGCCTGGATGTCAATGCTCTCGCACGCGCTCTTTAATACGCTCTCGATCGTGGCGCTTCTCTTCGGGCCAAAGGTTAGCTAAGCAGAGTCCGCGCCGCGTCCACCACGGATTCCGCATCGATCTCCACGGTATCGAGATATTGCAGCCGGTGCATCAGCGCGGGCGGCTTTGTCGTCGTCGCCGGTCGACGATCGAAACCGCGGTCGCGAACGTGCCGTCCGACTAGGTGAATCGCAGCAGAATTCGGCTCGTCGTACCAATCGGGATGATGCGCGACCCATAAGCCGACGGTGGGAATGCCGCCGCGCGCCATCGTGAGATGGAGCGGTCCGGCCGGTATGCCGGCGAAAAGATCGAGACGATTGGCCAGCGCTTTAAAAAGACGCGCGAACGGTTCTCGCAGGCCGCCGAAGAGCGCGCGAAATCCGGCAACCCCGTCGCCCAGCGCTTCGTCTTCCATGGAGATGAAGCGGCGGCGCGGATCGTCGCGGCGCATTGCCGCAACAAAAGCTCGCGCGTTGGTTTCGTCCCAGTTCTTTCGCGCCGCCGTCACGCCCGCACGCGAAATTGCGGCCAGCGGAACGCCGGGCGGCGCGAACGACGCCAGCGCTTCGTCGAAACGGCGCTGCGTCGCTTCCGTCACGGTAAAGTCGATCCCGTTCGGTAGCGGCCCGCTCAAGTCGAGCGCCGCCAAACGTTCTCGCGAAACCAGGAGCCGCGCCAAATTTCGTGCCTTGGTGTGAAATGGATAGGCGGTGCGCCCTTCGGTCTCTGGGTAGTCCGTCCAAAGAAGAACGCCGGGTGTAAATCGCACGATCTCGTCGCGCAGCGGCGGTACGAGTTGCAACGTCGCGCGCCGGCCGTCGCATTGCCGGAGATCCAATCCAAAATGCGGCGGCGCGTTGGGTGCTCCAATGGTCGGAGCCGTAACCCCGCTAAAGAGCGGCAGTACCGGCGCGTGACCCTCCATGACGCTCACGTAATCGTCGCCGAAGCGAGTGATCGCATAGGTGTTGGACGGCTCGAGGAGCGGTGCGACCGCACCAAAATGCACCCAATCGCCCAAGCCGTGCGGCCAATAGACTAAAACGCGGGCGTTGCGCACCGCCGCAAAACGGCCGCGGTCTTCGCGCATCGCCGGGAGGACGAGCGCCGGCGATTCGTTCATGGGGAGACGGGCACGCCTCCGCAGAGGTTCGGCGGCATCCGCCCGCGCAGCGCGCCGAAGAACGCGCCGGCGTTAGTATCGTAGGCGGGACAGCCGGGAAACTGCGGATCGGGCCGCGGATCGAGCTCGACCTTGGGATTGATCGCTGCGACGGCCCAGATGCCTTCTTCGCTGCGGCGCAGCACCACTGGTGCGGCGGCATCGCGCAGCGCGACGGCGCGCGCGTACGATGGCCAATCGACGATATAGGGCCAGCGCCCCGCGCGCAAAACCGTATCGTTCAAAAAGATCGTAACCAGGAGCGCACAGGGGAGCGCCGCCCGCGCAAAAACGGGGGCGCGCAAAAATCCGAAGGCTGCAGCGGCGGCCGTTGCGGCGAGCAGCGATGCGGTGTAATGCGACCCAACGCGGCTCGGCTCGTAGTTCCAGGGTTTCATAAAGACGATCTCGGCCAGCAGTGGAAGCGCGAGCAGCAGCCATCTGCCGGTCGCTACCGGCGCAAACGCGAACGGCGCGAACAAGAGCAAGACCATTCCAATTTTGCCGGCCACGTCGTAAATCGTGAAGCCATACTGCGGATCGTTGGGGCGCGCGCTCAGCGCGCGCTCGAGGCCCCAGAAGACGATGCCGTTGGCCGCGGCCAGCACCAGCAGTGCTCCGCCGATCCGGCGGTCCCACCATAGCGCACACGCCGCGCCGAACCAGAGCACGAAGAGAATCTGGTCTTCTTTGACGCCCATCAGCAGTTGCGCAAAAATCAGCGCGGCCCAAAAAGAGCGACGGCGAACGGCTACCGCACCGCAAAGAGCGAGCAACGGCACAAACGCGTTCTCGGAGAAGTTATCGTATGCAAGCCCGTGCGCCGCAGGACTCAGCAAATAGGCAATGGCAAGCACGCTGACCGCCGCTCTTGGCAATCCCAACTCGCGCCCCAGAATTGCGAGCGGAATCGCTGCGCAGCCGACCGCAACGACCTGCACCACAACCAGCGTCTCGGCCCGTGGAAAAACCCAAACCAGCGGCGCAATCGCACCAAGCACCCAGGAATCGTGCACTTGCAAATGATTGCGCCATTCCCCGTAGTTCCACGACGACCCGTGCTGCAAATTCACCATCGTCTGCAAATACGTGCCTAAATCGGCCCCGTATCGAAGCGCATAAAGCTTGTTGAGATCGAGCGCAATATAAACAGCACTAAAAGCGAGGACCGCGATGAACGTCGGACGGAGCGAAGTCCGAGTCATGACGCGGATTTCTCCGAGTACACGCGTTCTACGATCCCGCGGAGTTGCGAAACGAAGCGTTCGGGTGAGAACTTTTCCGCATGGGCTCGCAACGCGGCGCTATCATAGCGAGACGGATCGAACGTCCGCAGCACGGACGCGAGCGACTCCGCCGCCGCTTCGTCGAAGAATGCTCCGGTGGTTCCTTCGACGACGGTCTCGAGCGCGCCGCCGCCGCGGAACGCTATGGTCGGGCGCCCGGTGGCGGCCGCCTCGAGTGGAACGAGGCCGAAGTCTTCTTCACCCGGGACGATCGCGGCGCGTGCGTTCCCGAGCAACTCGTCGAGCCGTACGTCGGGAACGTAGCCTAATAACTCTGCCGGCGTTCCGCGCGCACGCTCGCGCAGCGCGGCTTCGGCCGGACCGGTACCGGCGATTAGCAGTCGCACGCCGGCGAGTTTGGCCGCGTCGATGGCCAGCTCGATGCGTTTATACGGCAGCAGGCGTGACGCGACGATGAAGTAGTCGCCGGCGCCGTTGCCCGGGGTAAAACGCCCGAGGTCGACGGGGCAGTGCAGCACGTCGCTCTCGCGTCCGTAGTATTTGGCGATGCGATCGGCCACGTTGCGCGAGTTGGCGACGAAGCGCGTGGGCCGCTGTGCCGCTCGCCGATCCCAGTCTACCAGCCGCTCCACGAACGGCCGTGCCAAACGCGGCACGTACTCGTCGCGCGCGAAGGCGAAGCGGCTGACGGTGTTGATGTAGCAGACGTGCACGGCCCCGGGAGGCACTCGCACGCCTTTCGCCCATGCGGTCGTCGAGCTGACGATCGCGTCATAGCCGCGCAAGTCGAAGGCTTCAAAAGCGCGCGGATAAAACGGCGCCAGCGCGCGAAAGTACCGGTTGGCTAGCGGAACGCGCGCCAGATACGAACTACGCACGCGTAGCGCCGGGAAGAGATCGCCGACAACGCGCTCGTCGTAAAGCGCGGTAAAAATGGGTGCATCAGGCCAGGCCCCTGCGATCTTGGCGAAGACGCGCTCGGCGCCGCCGCGCTGGTTCAGGTAATCGTGAACGAGCGCGACGTTAATCTTGAACGTTCGTTCCGCGCGGCAATACTAAGGCGATGGTCGGGTTCCCGAGATAGGTTCGCGCGACGCGCTGGACGTCGTCCGGCGTCGTCGCCGCGATCGCTCGCAACGCGCGTTCGATGAAGTCGGGCGAAGCGCTTTCGCGCTGGAAGACCGCCGCCAGCCAGGTGCGCGTTTCGAGCGTCGTTGCGTCGCTGGCGAAATCTCCCGCAGCTTCGGCTTTAACTTCTTCGATCGAGCCTTGCAGCTTGGCTGCGGCAAGCACGTTAACGACCGAGAGCGCGGTTGCGAAGGCGCGGCTCGGATCGCCGATCAGTCCTCCGTTGACGTAGAGCACGAGATTGGCCGGCGTACGGTCGTAGGCGTAGACGGCACCGACGGAGCGCGACGCAAACGTCGGCGTAACGACGCCCGGAACTTGGGCGATGTCGGAGAGCGTCCGTCGCACGAATGCGGCGAGGACGAGCATCGGGCCGAAGTCGCGGCTTTCGACCGACGGCGCCGGATACTGCGCGATCAGCCACGGCGACGAGATATCGCGATGGGCGATGATCTCGCGGGTGGTTCCGTGCAGCGACGCCACATGCACCGTAACCGGCGAGGTCGCGCCGGCCGGAAGGGCCGACGCCAGCGCTTCGAGCGCGCCGTTCGGAACGGCATCGAGCCGCCCCGCAGCGCTGATCAGCATGCCGGTGCGGCGGTAATACGCGTGATAAAAAGCCTTTGCATCGGGCGCAAATATCTGCGCCAGCGACGCCGGCGTGCCGAGTTCGGGAAGACCGGCGTTGGCCTGACCCGACGATGCCGCGTTGAGCATATCCAAGCCGACTTGCAGCGCAACTTGCTGCGTCTGCGCGATCTCGCGTACCAAAGCGGCGCGCGCATCGCGAACGGTTGCGGACGAAAAATCTGGAGCCGCGATGGCCGTGCGCAGCAGGTCGAGAACGGCCGGCGCATCCTCGGCCAGCACCTCGACGTAAAAGCGCACGTCGCTGGGATCGACGGTGAAGCGAATGGATCCGCCGTGCGCCGCAATGGCGTCTTGAAGCGCCGCGGCCGGCACGCCGTTTTGCGCTTGCGTGACCGGAGTGCGGAGGATCGTCTCGGCGACCAGCGCCGCCAAACCGTTCTGCCGCATCGTTTGGCGATCGAGCCCGGCGCGTACGACGAGCGCCACGCCGACCAGCGATGCATTATTGTCTGCCTGGCGCACGATCGTCGCGCCGCCGGCAGCGGCGGTATCCTGACTCGGCGATGGCACGGCGGCGATCAGTCCGATGGCCAGCGCGAGGGCGGCAAATCTCACGGGGTGGATCCCTTCTGCGCCGGAACGGCGATTAAGTCTACGACGATGGGCTTATCGAGATAGCGGCGCACGACCGAAGCGACGTACTCGGGATCGAGCGAACGAGCCACCTGATTGTAGGCGCCATCGCTAATGCCTGGGGCGTACTGCAGGTTGCCCTCCACCGTATACCAGCCAAAGTTGTCGGCACGCTGTTGCGGCGTCTGCGTATCGGTGGCGACGTGATAGAGAAAGGCTTCGCGTGCCGCTTCGAACGTTTTCTTGTCGAGCGGCTGGCGCATGGTTTCCAGTGTGTCGAGAACCTGCTTCTCCGCCTGCTTCTCGTGATCGCCGCCGATGGTTACGACCATGACACCGGGATCGTGCAGCGTGATGAACTGACCGAGCACGAGCGCATCGCTTTTGGCGGTATCGAGCCCCCGCCAGACAACGCCGGTCGTTTCGCGGAAGAGATAGTCGGCAACAAAGTCGAGTGCGGTCGCGGCACGCTGATCGGAGATCGGCGGACCGATCCAAGCCAGGCCGACGCCGTCGACCGCGCCCGAGACCGTTGCGGCCGCGGGATTTGGCGCGGGCGTCGAGTCGTAAGGCTGATCCATCGCGCCGGTACCGCTGCCGTCGGTCACGGCCGAAACGCTGGACGCGTCGACGTTGCCGGTCAACGTCAAAACTGCGTTCTCGCTGCGGAACGCGCGCTGCGCAAAACTGCGGACTTGCGCCGTCGTGATGCTCGTCAGTTGTGTGATCGACGTTGGAAGCGCGGGATAGACCGCGGGGCCCGACGCAAAGATTTGCTTGAAGAGCAGATCGTGCAGCGTTTGATCCGACTGATAACGTTGCTGCACGCCGAGCACGGCGGCATTGGCACGCGCCGTTTTTACCGCTGTATCGTCAATGGAGGGCGCAAAGTATGCCGCGGTTATCGCGGCGATGACGCGCCGCGACGCGCTTGCCGGCACGACCGCGCCGATTCCGACGATATCGGGATAGACCGCGATGTTTACTTGGCCGCCCAGGCTATGCACCAGCGCGTAAAGCGACTTGCCGCTGGCTAGCGGGGCTACCGCCGCTGCCGTTGCCGCGAGGTTCGACAGGCCGGGCGTTGCGTTATCGTATCCCGCACCCGGCGCGCGGAACCAAAGGCCAATGGCCGCCGACGCAATCGTAGGATCGGGATCGACGATGTAAGAACCGCCGCGCGGCAACGAACCCATGCCGATATCGCGTGCCATTGCGGCGCGTACGGGCGTCAGAGCCGTCAGCGACGCTGCGACCGCCAGCAATCCGGCAACGAGCGCCGCTCGCGCGGTCATGCCGGTTTTGGCGAGATCTTTGGGGGGAATCGCGAAGGTTTCTCGAGCCGCTTGGGCTCTTCGGCGGGCCGCTCGACCGGAGCTTCGGCTGCTGCGGTGCCGGCCGTCCGGTCAAATGGACGCGCCGCGAGAATGGCCTGCACCTCTTCGGCTTCGACCGTCTCGTATTCGAGCAGCGATTCCACCATGCGCTCGACCTTCTCCCAGTTCTTCTCGAGAAGGTCGCGCCCGTTGCCGTAACACGACTCGATGATCTTGCGCACCTGGCCGTCGATCTTGCTGGCAACTTCTTCGGAGTAGTTTCGCTCGTCGCCGAAGTCGCGCCCGAGAAAGACTTGATGCGCGCCGCGTCCGAACTGGATCGGACCGAGGTCGCTCATGCCGTACTGCGTCACCATGCGGCGCGCCAGCTCGGTGGCTTTCTCAAAGTCGTTGCTCGCGCCGGTCGTAACGTCGCCGAACTTAATCTCTTCGGCGAGACGCCCGCCCATCGCCATCGTAATTGCGGCAAGCAGCTCTTCGCGCGTTTGACTGTGACGGTCGTCCTCGGGGAGCGACCACGTGATGCCCAGCGCCATGCCGCGCGGAATGATCGTGACCTTATGAACGGGATCGGCCTTCTCGAGTAGTCCGCCGATGATGGCGTGGCCCGACTCGTGATAGGCGGTAGTCTCCTTCTCTTTCTGCGACATCACCAGCGACTTGCGCTCGGGACCGACCATCACGCGATCGATCGCTTCGTCGCAGTCGATCATCTCGATAAAATTCTTGTTCTTGCGCGCCGCCAGCAGCGCCGCTTCGTTGAGCAAGTTCTCGAGGTCGGCGCCCGAGAAGCCCGGCGTTCGTTTGGCCAGTATCTCGAGCGAGACTTCCTTTCCAAGCGGTTTGTTGCGCGCGTGCACTTCGAGGATCTTCTCACGACCTTTGAAGTCGGCGCGGCCGACGACGATTTGGCGGTCGAAGCGTCCCGGGCGCAGCAGCGCCGGGTCGAGTACGTCGGCGCGATTGGTCGCGGCGATCAAGATGACGCCGGTGTTTTGATCGAAGCCGTCCATCTCAACCAGCAGTTGGTTGAGGGTTTGCTCGCGCTCGTCGTGGCCTCCGCCCAAACCGGCGCCGCGCTGACGCCCGACGGCGTCGATCTCGTCGATGAAGACGATGCACGGTGCCGATTTTTTCGCCTGATCGAATAGGTCGCGAACGCGTGACGCACCCACGCCGACGAACATCTCGACGAAGTCCGAGCCGGAGATCGAGAGAAACGGTACGCCCGCCTCGCCCGCGATAGCGCGAGCCAAGAGCGTCTTGCCCGTTCCCGGCGGTCCCAGCAACAGAACGCCTTTGGGGATGCGCGCGCCGAGCGATTGGTACTTCTTCGGATATTTTAGGAAGTCGACGATCTCGGCGAGCTCTTCTTTCGCTTCGTCGACGCCGGCGACGTCGGCAAACGTTACCTTGGGTCGATTCTCCGAGAGCATCTTGGCGCGCGATCGCCCGAAGGATAGCGCCTGGCTTCCGCCGCTCTGCGCTTGGCGCAGAATGAAAAAGAGTAACAAGACCGTGATTGCCAGCGGGCCGAGCGTCATCAGGGTCGAGAGCAATCCGGCGTTGGACTGCTGATCGAAACTGATCGCGCCGCTCTTTACCTTGCGATAGACTTCGTCCACGAAGGTCTGGTCTACGTTGGGAACCGCGACCGTGTATTTAGTGCCGTTCGACAGATCGCCGACCGCGTTGAGACCCGTCGCGTGAAATGACTGAACCTGCCCGGCTTCGAGCTTCTGATAGAAAGCGCCGTAGTCTAGCCGCGTCTCCCCCTCGCTCGGTTGTACGAACCGCTCGACGACGATGAAGACGGCCACGACGGCCAGGATGATCAGTATGATGGACCGGAGATGCTTGCTCACCTTAGCGTTAAACCGTTTTTACCTCTCGAAGCTCGGCCAAATAAGGAAGATTGCGATAGAGTTCCTTGTAATCCAAACCGTAACCTATGGCGAAGACGGGCCCCACCGGCAGACCGGCATAGTCGGGCTCGAAGCTCGCCTCGCGCCGAGCCGCTTTGTCGAAAAGCGCGCACGTCCGCAGACTCGCCGGTTGACGCTCTCGTAGTAACGCTTGCACGAACCGTAACGTGCTGGCGTCGTCCACGATCGCATCGGTTATCACGATGTGGGCTCCGGTTAAGGGCAGGCCGGCGTCCATGATCAGACGCGGCTTTGCCCCCGAAGTCCCCAATGCGCCATACCTTCCGACGCAGATATAATCCACCAGGATTTCGCTCGGACCGTCCGCTTGCCCCGCGAGTGCCCGGGCGAGGTCGCTGGTAAAGCACAGCGCTCCCTTCAACACCCCAAGCAGCACGAGCGGTTTCCGACGGTAATCTGCGGCAATCCGAGCAGCCAAACGTTCGACTGCCGCCAAGATTTCTTCGGGGCCGTATAGCCGCGGCCCCACCCCTGCCTCCCGGTCCAGTGCCGTCACGACCTTTTCATACCACGGATACCATCGCGCTCGATTCTCAGCGACACCCCAGGCTTCATATAGAAGACACCGGTTCGACCGTCTTCTAGCGCCCGAACGGCCGCTTCGACATGCTCGAAGTCAATGTCGCGCAACTCCGTCTCGTCCGCCAGCCGCTGCCGCAGGGCGCGCCTGAGATGGGCGCGCTCCGTTTCGTCCTGCTCGTCAGAGAGCAGCGACGCCGCCCGCGCTACGGCCTCGTCGAGGCCGGGGAAGAGGGGACGCAGCGCCTGCAGCGCCTCGCGGACGGCGTTACGCCGAAGCGCCGGCTGGGCGTTGGTCGGGTCGATCGCGTAGGGCAGCGCGCGCGTGTGGCAATAGGCGCGCAGTTCGTCGGACGAGAGGCCGATGAGCGGCCGGCCGAGCTCGACCCCGCCGTCGAGCGGCCGGCGCGCCCGCATCCCGCGCAGACCGTCGGGACCGGCCCCCCGCAGCAAGGCCAACAAGACCGTTTCACTCTGATCTTCGGCGTGGTGCCCCGTGGCGATGACGCTGCAGTTCCGGCGGCGCGCGGCTTCGAGCAGCGCCGCATAGCGAGCCTCGCGCAGGCTCTGCTCGTCACGCGCCGGCGCCTCCAAGGCAAATACTTGGAGCGGCAGCTCGTAGCGCGCCGCGATTTCGAGGACGACGCATTCGTCTTGCCAGGCAGAAGCACGCACGCCGTGATTGACGTAGGCCAGACAGTAGGAAACTACAAAGTCGTCGCCAAGCTCGGCGAGGGCGGGATGGGGATGGTCTTCCTCGCCGAGCATCCCGTGATCGGGGCCAAGGTCGCGCTCAAGGCGATCCACCCCCAGTTCGCGCGGCGGACCGACGTCGTGTCGCGCTTCGTGAACGAGGCGAAGGTGGTCAACCAGATT